>DASVRH010000166.1:0-5940 GCA_036388715.1 Solirubrobacteraceae bacterium
GCGCGTGGCCCAGCCGCTCGAGCAGCGCCGCCGACCGGTGCGAGTCGACGCCGCAGTCGAGCTCGTCCAGCGCCTCGCGCAGCAGCGCGCGCATCCGGTTGATGTCGCCGGACAGCTCGTGGTCCTTCGCGGCGCGGCGCAGCAGCTCCACGCGGTCGAACCCGGCGAGCCGTTCGGGCTCGGGGACGCGCCCCCACAGCTCGAGCGCGCGCTCGAGCAGCGCGGCGGCCTCGCCGTTGGCGTGGACGCACTCGGCGTCCGCGGCGGCGCGCAGCGCGGCGGTGAACGCCCGCGGGCGGTCGCCCGCCTCGGCGTAGTGGTGGGCGACCTCGGCGGCGGCGTCGAACGTCGCCGACCCGCCGTCCTCCCCGAGCCGGCGCTCGAGGGCCTCCGCCAGGCCGAGGTGCAGCTCGACGCGCTCGCCGGGCAGCAGGTCGTCGATCACCGCCTCGCGCAGCAGCGCGTGACGGAACGCGTAGCGGCCGTCGTCGTCGGGCACGAGCAGGCCGTGGGCGACGGACTCGCGCAGCGCCTCGCGCAGCGGGCGTCCCTCGACGCCGCTGACCTCGCGCAGGACCTCGTGGTCGACGCGCTGCGCGGCGGCGACGACGCGCAGCAGGTCCTGCGCCTGCTCGGGCAGCGCCTCCACGCGGAGGATCAGCGCGTCGCGCAGGGTGGGCGGCAGCTCGCCCCGGCCGTCGCCGCCGGCGGCGAGCAGCTCCTCGACGAAGAGCGGGTTGCCCTGGCTGCGGGTGTGCAGGCGGTCGACGAGCAGGCGGTCGGGGTCGCTGCCGATGATGTCGGCGAGCTGAGCGGCCAGCTCGTCGCGCGTGAACGGGCGCAGCTCGACCCGCCGGCCGCGCTCGCTGCGCTCCAGCTCGGCGACGACGGGCCGCAGCGGGTGGCGGCGGTGCAGCTCGTCGCTGCGGTAGGTGCCGAGGACGAGGACGCGCTCGCGGCACAGCGCCCGGGAGAGGAAGACGAGGAAGTCGCGGGTCGAGCGGTCGGCCCAGTGCAGGTCCTCCACGACCAGGACGACGGGCGCCGCGCGGCCGAGGTGGTCGAGCAGCGCCAGCAGCGCCTCGAACAGGCGGCCCTGCGGTGTCGCGGTGGCGATGTCGGCCGTCCGCGGGCGCGCCTCGCCCAGCTCGGGCAGCAGCTGCGCGAGCTCGCCGCGGGCCGGGCCGACGGCGTCGAGCGCGGGGTCGCCGCGGCGCGCGAGCGGGCGCAGCGCGGAGACGATCGGCGCGTAGGGCAGCTCGCCGGCCGCGA
The DNA here is from genome assembly GCA_036388715.1 of Solirubrobacteraceae bacterium. Taxonomy (GTDB): domain Bacteria; phylum Actinomycetota; class Thermoleophilia; order Solirubrobacterales; family Solirubrobacteraceae; genus CADCVT01. The sequence goes on from DASVRH010000166.1 coordinate 1,273, forward strand.
GCTCGATGCACTCGCCGAAGAGCACGCGCGCGCCCTCGTCGGTCGCGCGGGCGGCGAGCTCGTCGACGAGCCGCGTCTTGCCCATCCCGGACTCGCCGGTGACGAAGGCCATCTGCGCGCGGCCGTCCGAGGCCTCGGCGAGCAGCTGCTCGAGCTCCGCGAGCTCGGGCCCACGGCCCACGAAGCGGCTGCTGCTCACGCGATTGGCCACGTGCGCAGTATCCGCGCTCACGCGTAGCGGCGCAGGAGCCGAGCGTGCGGACGGCGCTCGCGCCGGCCACGCTCGATCTCCCGCCGGGCGCGCCGGACGCCGACGCGGCGGCGCCGGTCCGCGTCGCGCAGCTGGTCGGCCATGTGGGTGAAGGCGACGATGTGGTGCAGCTGGGGGTTCATGGACAGCATCGTGCGCGTAAGGGGTGGGGCCTTACATCGGGCGGATGGAGCGAGTTGACGGGCGGGACCCCTTACCCGTAGCGTCGCCAGATGCGTCGCTCCCTCCTCCTCGCGTTCTTCGCCACCTTCCTGCTCACCGCCCAGGCAGGCGCGGCGAGCCACTACGACCCGCAGGGGATCCTGATCCCGGGGGCCGGCACGATGGGCAACGCCAATCCGTTCCCGTCCTCGCAGAGCTTCCACTCCGAGGCCGGTCTCATCACGGACGTCAACGTCACGCTCCACCAGATCTCGCACGAGAACCCGGACGACCTCGACATCTCGCTCAGGTCGCCCGGCGGCACGACCGTCGGCCTGATGTCCGACCGGTGCGGCACCCAGGACGTCGGCAACCGCACCTGGACGTTCGACGACGAGGACGACGCCGCGATGACCGACGGCGGGCCGTGCGACGTGACCGGCACCTTCAAGCCGAGCAACATCGACGTGGACGTGTGGCCGAACCAGGCCTCGACGCCGGACGGCTACCAGCTCAGCCTCTTCGACGGGGAGAACCCGAACGGGACGTGGCAGCTCTACGTCGTCGACGACGCCAACAGCAACGCCGGCAGCATCACCGCCGGCTACACGGTCACCCTCACCGTCGGCGGCGCGGAGATCAAGATCCCCGGCGGTGATAACTCGGAGGGCCCCGCCTCCGAGTACCCGGCCACGACGACGGTGAGCTCCGGCGGCATCGTCACCGACGTCGACCTCCTGTTCGACGGCATGACGCACTCGTATCCCGGCGACCTCGAGGTGATGCTCGAGGGCCCGCGCGGCCAGAAGGTGCGCCTGATGTCGGACGCGTGCATCGGGTCGAGCCCGGAGACCGTGGACTTCGACTGGGACATCGACGACGAGGCGCCCGCGAGCTTCCCCAAGGACGAGGACTGCGACGAGCCGACGTACCGGCCCGGGGTCTACGAGCAGGTGGGGGAGGACGTGGACGAGTTCCCGTCGCCGGCGCCCGCCGGGCCCTACGGCAGCTCGCTGTCGGACTTCGATCGCACCGATCCGGACGGCGAGTGGAAGCTGTGGATGTTCGACGACGAGGACAACGACTCGGGCTTCCTCATCGATGGCTACGACCTCCAGATCAGGACGCGGCCCGAGGCGGCCGTCGACCTCGGGCCCGACGTCGCGGCGGGTGAGGGCGGGGTCGCCCAGCTCGTCGTCACGCGCGACGGCGCCGACCCGACGATCGAGGGGACGATCCGGCTCCGGACGGCTGACGGCAGCGCGCAGGCCGGCCTCGACTACACGCCGGTCGACCAGGTGCTGAGCTTCGCCGCCGGCGAGACGTCGAAGACCGTCGACGTCCCGATCGTCGCCGACGGTCTCGGCGAGCCGGGCCAGGCGTTCACCGCGAGCCTGTCGGACCCGGGTGGGGACGCGGCCGTCGGCGCCCGCTCCACGGCCACGGTGTCCATCCCGCCGGACCCGGTGCCGCTCCCGCCGCCGCCCCCGCCGGTCGACCCGCAGTTCAACGCGGGCAACGCGGTGTCGCTGCCCGGCGCACGCCGGTGCAAGAAGCGCCGCTCGCGGCTGCGCTTCCGCGCGAAGGCGCCGGCCGGCGTCACGCTGGCCAGGACGGAGCTGTTCGTCAACGGCCGCCGCGTCGCGAACCTGACGGGAGCGAAGGCCGACGACGTCATCCGCGTGAAGGTGCGCAGGCGCCGCACGAAGGTGCGGATGCGGATCACGGCCACCGACGGCCGCGTGGTCGAGGTCAAGCGGACGTACAAGCGGTGCAAGCCGCGCCGCCGCCGCGGGTAGCCTCGGCGGTGTGAAGACGAAGGCGCACCGGATCGAGACGCGGGCGAGCACGAAGCACGTCCGCGTCGAGCACGACGGGCAGGTCCTGGCCGAGAGCGACCGCGCGCTCGAGCTGCACGAGCGCGGCCTCCCCGTCCGCTACTACCTCCCCCGCGAGGACGTGCGGATGGACGTGCTGCTGCCGAGCCCGACGCGGTCGCACTGCCCGTTCAAGGGCGACGCGTCGTACTTCTCGGCGCCGGGCGCGCGCGACGCGTTCTGGACCTACGAGCAGCCGATCGACGGCCGCGAGGACATCGCGGGCCTCGTCGCGCCCTGGCCCGGGCGGGTCGACGTCATCGTGAGGTAGGGCGGCCGTGGCCCCCGCCGCCGCCCGGGGTCTCGATCCGCAGCCGCTGGCCGGCGCGCAGCTCGCCGATCGCCTTCGAGGCGAGCTCCTCGCCGTCGAGCACGTTGCGGCCCTTCGCTCCCGGCTCCCCGCCGTCGGCGCCGGCGGGCGCGTGGCGGCGGCGCTCGGTGATGAGCGAGTACGTCATGTCCTCGAGCGCCTCGACCTCGCGGACGACGCCGTTGCCCCCGCGGAAGCGCCCGTCGCCGCCCGACCCGCGGCGCAGGGAGTACTCGACGACGCGCAGCGGGAACTCGAGCTCGAGCGCCTCGACCGGCGTGTTCAGCGTGTTGCTCATCGCGACGTGGACGCCGCTCGGGCCGTCGGCGTCCGGGCACGCGCCCTGGCCGCCGCCGAGCGTCTCGTAGTACGTGAAGCCCGCGTTCCCGAGCGTCAGGTTGTTCATCGTCCCCTGCCCGAGCGCGCGACCGAACGCGCGCAGGACGAGGTCGGCGACGCGCGACGACGTCTCGACGTTGCCGCCGACGACCGCGGCGGGCGCGCGGGCGTTCAGCAGCGACCCCTCCGGCGCGCTGACGTGGAGCGGCCGCGCGGCGCCAGCGCTGGCGGGGATGTCCGGGTCGGTGAGCACGCGCAGCGCGAACAGGCACGCGGACTCGGTGACGGCGAGCGGGCAGTTGAGGTTGCCGCGGTGCTGCTCCGCGCTGCCCGCGAAGTCGAGGTGCAGCTCGTCGCCGCGGACCTCCGCGCGGAGCCGCAGCTCGAGGTCGCCCTCCGCCGCCTCGAGCACGTCGACGGCCTCGCGCACGCCGTCCTGCATCTCCTCGAGCTGCGCACGGGTGCGCCGCTCCGCGTAGTCGAGGACGGCGTCGGTGGCCCGAGCGAGCCGGTCGGCGCCCATGCGGCGGGCCAGCTCGCGCAGGCGGCGCGCGCCGAGGTCGTTCGCGGCGACCTGGGCGCGCAGGTCGGCGCGGCGCTGCTGGGGCTGGCGCATCCGCCGCGCGAGCTCGTCGACGAGCCGCGGCGTCAGCGGCTGGGGCGCGATGACGACGCCCTCCTCCTCGAGCGTCGTCGAGTCCGCCGGCATGGAGCCCGGGATCCGGCCGCCGACGTCGGCGTGGTGGGCGCGGCTGGCCGCGAACCCGAGCAGCCGGTCGCCCGCGAAGACCGGTGTGACGACGGTGATGTCGGGCAGGTGCGTGCCGCCCGCGAACGGGTCGTTCAGGATCCACGCGACGCCGTCGGAGTGCTCCTCGCCGAGCACGGCGCGCACGGCGGCGGGCATCGCGCCGAGGTGGACGGGGATGTGCTCGGCCTGCATGACCATCTGCCCGCGGGGGTCGAAGAGCGCGGTCGAGCAGTCGCGGCGCTCCTTGATGTTCGCCGAGTGCGCGGCGCGGACGAGCACCGCGCCCATCTCCTCGCAGGCGGCGCGCAACGCGCCCGTCGCGACCTGGAGCTCAACGGGATCGATGGAGCACCCCCGTCCCGTTCTCGTCGACCTCGCCCTGCCAGTCCGGCGGCACGACGAGCGTCGACTCCGGCATCGCGTAGATGTGCCGTCCGTAGAGCCTGTCGCCCGGCGACGGGGCGCCGTAGAGGACGGTGGTCTCGCCGAAGGGGGTCGGGCGGTGGTCCCAGGCCGGCTCCTGCGTCGGCGCCGCGAGCTCGATCGCCGGCGCCGGCACGCGCGCGGTGGCGCGCACGGTCACGACCTCGACCTCGCCGTCGTCCTCCTTGAACCCGTAGCGCTCCTCGTGGGCGCGCGGGAAATCGCGCGGATCGCTCACCGTCAGCTCGAACGACTGCCCCCGGAAGCGGCAGTCGTAGACGACCTCGGCCTGCGCGTCTGCGTCGCCGATCCGATCGCGTGCCGCGGCGACGAGCGCGTCCACGTCGTACTCGCGGCCGAGGACCGTGCGCTGCACGTCGACGCGGCGGTCGGCGGCGGCGAGCCCGAGCGCGCTGAGGACACCGCTCGCGCGGGGGCAGACGATCGTGTCGATCCCCAGCTCATCGGCGATGTCCGCCGCGTGCAGGCCACCGGCGCCGCCGAAGGCGAGCAGCGCGAACCGGCGCGGGTCGACGCCGCGCTCGACGGTCATGAC
>DASVRH010000167.1:0-9631 GCA_036388715.1 Solirubrobacteraceae bacterium
GCGAGCACCGGCGGGAGCGCCGGGAGGAGGATCGCGCGGAGGGTGACGGCGGGGAGCATCCGCCGCACGTACCGCGCGCGCACGCCGAGGCCGATCACGACGGCGGCGATCCGGCCCGCGACGAACCCGCCCGCGCCCCACGCGACCAGCCCGGGCACCGCGAGGGCGACGAAGGCGACGGCCACGACGACGGCCTCCAGCGCCGGCGGGCGCGTGTCGCCGTGCGCGCGGTAGAACGCGAACCAGTTGAACCCGAGGTGCTGGAGCAGGCCCGCGATCGCCAGGCCCTGGATCAGGACCTCCGCGTCGCGCCACTCCTCCCCCACGACGAACGTCACCAGGTCGGGGGCGAACAGCACGAGCCCGACGCAGAAGGGCAGGACCCACAGCAGCGTCGCCCGGTTGGACTTGACGAACAGCTCCTCCAGCGTCCGCGTCCGGCCCTGGATCGCCGCGATCGCGGGGTAGATCGTCGCCGTCACGATCTGGTCGGCGCGGTCGACGTACCGCGTCACCGTCACCGCGAGGGTCAGGAAGCCGACCCACGCGAGCCCCTCCACCGCGTCGAAGGCGAGCACCTGCCCCTGCTGCACGACGAGCGTCGCGACGGTCGCGACGAGGATCCAGACGCTGAAGCGCACGTAGCGCACCGCGGCCGCCCGGTCCCAGCGCAGCGCGAGGCGGAACGGTGAGACCGCGACCGTCGCCGCCACCGCCGCGACGTAGCCGGCCAGCGGCCCGACGATGAGCGAGTAGACGCCGAAGTCCGACGCCGCGAGCGGGACGGTGACGGCGAACGACACGAGCGGCTGGATGGCCTGCAGCGCGCGTTGGCGCCCGTACTCCATCCGCCGGAAGAAGACCCACAGCGGCGCCTGGAGCGCGAAGGCCAGCGGCAGGTACGCGCTCGCCAGCATCAGCCCGAGCAGCCGCGAGTCGTCGTACACCGCGGCCACCACCGGCGCCAGCGCGCAGAGCAGGAGCGCGAAGAGCACCGAGGTCCCCAGCTCGAGGGTGAAGGCTCTTTGAAACTCAGCCTCGTCTGCCTCTTCCTGCTGGACGTACGCCTCGTCGATGCCCACCCGCTTGAGCGCGATCAGGGTCATCGTGGTGACGGTCACGATGCCGTAGAGGCCGATCAGCTCCGGCCCCAGCAGCCGCGTCACGACGAGCCCCTGGGCGACGACCAGCGCGTCGATCGCGACCAGGAACGCGCCGGTGACGACCGCCCCGCGCACCGTCCTGGCGCGCAGCTGGTCGCGGGGAAACGAGAATCGGCCGCTCACAGGGGCATCACATCAGCGCATTACCATCGCACCCCCTCGCGATGGACCAGACGCCCTCGAACCTCCCCGACCCCGACGACCGGCGCCTCGTCTCGGTCGTCATGCCCGCCTACGACGAGGCGGAGACGATCGCGGTCGTCCTCGAGCGCGTCCTCGGCCTCGAGCTGCGGATGGAGGTCCTCGTCGTCGACGACGGCTCGCGCGACGGCACCCCGGAGATCGTCGAGGGCGTCGACGGCGTGAGGCTCATCCGCCACGAGCGCAACCGCGGCAAGGGCGCGGCGGTGCGCACGGGGATCCAGGCGTCGACCGGCGACATCGTGGTCATCCAGGACGCCGACCTCGAGTACGACCCGCGCGACCTCCCCAAGCTGCTCGGCCCGCTGCTCGAGGGCGTCGCCGACGTCGTCTACGGCACGCGCCTGCGCGGCGGCGAGCCCCAGCGCGCGCACCTCTTCTGGCACTACGCCGGCAACCGCTTCCTCAGCCTCGTGACGAACGTCCTCTACAACACGACGATCAGCGACATGGAGGTCGGCTACAAGGCCTTCCGCGGCGACATCATCCGCTCGATCGAGCTCGTCAGCGACGACTTCGGCTTCGAGCCCGAGGTGACCGCGAAGATCCTGCGCCGCCGCGACATCCGGCTCTACGAGATCCCGATCTCCTACTACGGCCGCACCTACGACGAGGGCAAGAAGATCACCTGGCGCGACGGGTTCAAGGCGCTGTGGGCGCTCGTCCGCTTCCGGGTCGGCGGTTGAGCCGGTGACGCTCGAGTGCCGCGGGCTGGGCAAGCGCTACGGCTCGGGCGTCGTGGCGCTCGCCGACGTGGACCTGGAGGTCGGCGACGGTGAGCTCGTCGGGCTGCTCGGCCCGAACGGGGCTGGGAAGTCGACGCTCGTGAAGATCTGCTGCGGCCTCGTGCGCGCCTCGGGCGGGACGGCGACGGTGGCGGGCGCCCCGGCCGGGTCGGCGGCGGCCCGCGCGGCGATCGGCTACCTCGCCGAGCTGTTCCGCTTCCCCGGGTGGGCGACGGCCGACGAGGTGCTCTCGCTGCATCAGCGCCTGGCGCGATCGGGCGGTGGCGCGAGAGAGCGCGGAGAGCTGCTCGAGCTGGTCGGCCTGACCGACGCGCGCTCGCGGCAGGTCGAGACGATGTCGAAGGGGATGCAGCAGCGCCTCGGGCTCGCGCAGGCGCTCATCGGCAGCCCGTCGCTGCTGCTGCTCGACGAGCCGACGAGCGCGCTCGACCCGGGCGGGCGCCGGCTCGTCCGCGAGGTGCTCTCCGAGCTGCGCCGGCGCGGGCACTCCGTGCTGCTCAACTCCCATCTCCTGACCGAGGTCGAGCTCGTGTGCGACCGCGTCGCGATCGTCAATCGCGGCCGCGTCGTCACGCGCGGGCGGCCGGAGGAGCTGGCGCGGCCGCGCGGCGTCGAGGTCGAGACCGCGGAAGGGACGAGGCTGTTCGAGGGCGCCGCCCGCGACGACGCCCCGCGCATCGTCGCCGGCCTCGTCGCGGACGGCGAGCAGGTCTACGGCGTGCAGGTCCTGCGCTCGACGCTCGAGGACGTCTACATCGAGGCGACCTCGTGAGCGACGTGGTCGTCGTCGCCCAGCACGCGGTGCGCGAGTCGCTGCGCCGGCGCGTCTTCCTCGTCGTCCTCGTGCTGAGCGTCGTGTTCCTCGGGCTCTACACGTGGGGCGCCTCGGAGCTGTTCGCCGACGCCGAGTCGTTCTCGGCCAACGAGTTCGGCGTCGACCCCGAGACGCTGGCCGGCGCGACGGTGCTCGGCCTCGCGATGTTCGCGATCCTCTTCCTCGGCTCCGTCCTGGCGACGTTCCTCACGCTGGGCGCGGTGCGCGGCGACGCCGAGCGCGGCCTGCTCCAGCCGGTGATCGTGCGGCCGGTCGGCCGCGTCGCCTATCTCGCCGGGCGGCTGCTGGCGGCGGGCGCCGTGAGCGCCGCGTACGCCGTGCTGCTCTTCGTCGCCTGCGCGGTCATCACCGGGCTGCTCGGCTGGTGGACCGACCGGTTCGTCGCGCCCGCGGTCGCGCTCGCCGCGGCGATGGTCGTCGTCGCCTCGCTCTCGCTGCTGGGCAGCGCGGTGCTCTCGGCGACGGCGAACGGGATCGCCGTCTTCATGGCCATCGGCGCCGGGCTCGTGGCCGGGCTGCTCGGGCAGATCGGCGAGGCGCTCGAGTCGCCGACGCTCGACCGGATCGCCGACGTCGGCTCGTGGATCCTGCCGTTCGAGGCGCTCTACCAGCACGGCCTGGCCCGCATCAGCGCCGACGTCTCCGGGCCCACGCGGGCGATCGTCAACCTCGGCCCGTTCGGCGGCGCGCAGGAGGCGTCGTTCGTGCTGTGGCCCTACGCGGCGGCCTACGTGCTCGGCGTCGCGGCGCTCACCGCGCTGCTGTTCAGCCGCCGCGACCTCTAGCGACCGCGGCGCCGAGGAGGCGCGCGAGGACGCTCGCCACGACGAGGTAGACGAGCGCCGCGATTCCCCAGTTGATCGCGGTCTGAAGGTGCTCCTTGCCCTTCTCGAGGTCGAAGATGCCGTGGAACGGGTCGGTCAGCCAGCGGGCGACGTCGAGCCACGTCCTGACGATGTCGTTCGACTCCTTGGCGTCGAGCACGACCAGCGCGATGCCGATCGCGATCACGAACGCGACCGCCATCCCCAGGAACGCCACGAAGCCTGCGACCCGTCCCATCGTCACCGTCCCCGCTCGTGGACCTCGTACGTGCCGAAGCGTGCCACCCGCCGGTACGTCGCGCGCAGGTACTCGTCGAGGAGCGTGACGCCGCTCGACTCGCCCGAGCCGTTGTCCTCCGGCTTGGTGCGAGGGTCGAGCCAGCGGATCAGAAGCTGCGGCTGGGCTCGCTCGAGGTCGTCGCGCATCTCCTCCTGGACCTCGCGCGTCGTGACGACGCCGAACTGCATGACGTCGTACCGCGTCGGGTTGTCCTTGCCGAGGAGGACGTAGAGGAGCGGGTCGCCGACCGTGACCTGGTCGAACCGCCGCGGGGCGACGAAGATCGTGCGGTCGCCGGCGAAGTCCCGGAGGGGCTTCACCTCGTCGCGCGCCTCGGCGATCGTGGTTCCGCGGTCGGCGGTCGCGATGCGGTCCAGGCCGTGCAGCGCGACGAGGGCGATGAGGACGAGGGCGACCGGGCGCAGCCGCTTCGCCCCCGCGAGGGCGATCGGGACGACGACCGCGAGCGGGACGAGGTGGAACTCGTCGGTGCGGCCGAGCAGGTAGAGGACGCCGACGGCCAGCAGCGGGAGGATCGCCAGCGGCGGGCGGACGACGAGGGCGAGCACCGCACCGGCGACGAGGATCAGCGGCGCGTAGAACTCGAGGACCTTGTTCGGATCCAGCGTGCCTGCGTCGAGCGGGAACGGCAGCCGCTGGAGGTCCTGGATCCCCAGGAAGCCGACGGTCTGGTCGAGCAGGTCGCCGGGCGCGACGAGGAGGAACGGGAGCCACCCGAGCACCGCGACCGCCGCCGCGACACCCGCGCCCCTCACGCTCCGCAGCCCGATCGCCGCCGCGATCCCGATCTCGGGGCGGAAGACCGCGGCGAGGCCCGCCAGGGCCCCGCCCCTCCCCTCTCCCCTGGCCAGCAGCGCGCCGAGGCCCAGCGCGAGGGCCGCGGGGTTGGGGCCCGGCGTGACGGGCCAGGCCATCGCGCCCGCCACCGCGAGCCAGGCGAGGAGGGCGATGGAGGGAGGTGCGCCGTGGCGCCTCGCGAGCCTCCACGCCAGGAGCGCGACGACGGCGGCGAGCGCGACACGGATCACCCTCCACGCCACGAGCGACCCTCCGAACGGCGCGAGCAGCAGCGGCTGGCCGGGGCCGTAGTTCCACCAGAAGTCGCGGTACGGCCACTGTCCGTCGCCGATCCGGCGCGCGGCCTGCAGCATCAGTCCCTCGTCGTGCGGCCCGACGCCCCACCACGCCGTGGAGGCGGCGAGGAGCGCGCCCGCTAGTAGGAGGACGACGGATGCCCACCGGCCGTCGGCCCACGCCACGGCAGGTCGGGCACGACCGACTCCATCGGGACGACGGCCGTCCGGCGCAGACGGCGCCGCGCCCGCAGCATCGCCGGCAGCGCCGGCACGGCCATCGCCAGGCCCCGCAGGTGCTCCCGCAGCCTCCCCTCTCGCGCCGCCTCCGCGATCCACGAGAGCTGACGGTAGGCGACGGGCCCGACCCATCGCGGCGGGAAGGCCTTGGCCACGAGCAGCAGCGTGTTGCGCGCGACCCACGCGTCGACGCTGCGCTCGAGCTGACCCGACGACCCGTGGCGGGCGTGCCGCGCGACCGCGGGCTCGTACGCGCACCGCCACCCGGCGAGCCGCAGCCGCAGCCCGAGGTCGACGTCCTCGAGGTACGAGAAGAGCCGCTCGTCGAACAGGCCCACGCCGACCACCGCCGACCGCCGGTACAGCCCCGCGCCGGCACACGCGCTGAAGACCTCCCCGGCGGCGTCGAAGCGCCCGTCGTCGCGCCGCCCGTGCGCGCGCTGGTGCGCGACGCCGTCGCGCCGCAGCTCGTCGCCGGCGTCGTCGATGACCCCGGGGTCGTCGAGCAGCACCATCTTCGTCGCGACCGAGCCGACCCCGTCGCCGAGCGCCCCGACGGCCCGCTCCAGCCAGTCCGGCGCGAGCACGACGTCGGTGTTGACCAGCGCGACCGCCTCCGCGGAGACCGCCTCGATCCCCCGGTTCGCCGCGAACGCGAAGCCGGTGTTGCGGCCGAGCTCGACCACCTCCACCCCCCGCGAGCGCAGGTAGGCGACCGAATCGTCGCCCGACCCGTTGTCGACCACGACGACCTCGTCCGGCGAGAGCGTCTGCGCCTCCAGCGAGTCGAGCAGCCCCGGCAGCCACCGGCGCCCGTTCCAGTTCGGAACGACGACCGCGGCGCGCACCGGCAGGCTCAGGACGCGAGCGCGAGCCCGCGCGGCCGGCGCTCGCGCAGCTCGCGCGGCGGGCGGTCGCCGGCGACCGCCTCCTCGACGATCGTGCTCATCCCGCGACGGAACCGCGCGACGTCGAACCGCTCGGCGCTGCGCACGCACGCGGCCGGGTCGATCGCCAGCGGGTCGAACCCGTGGACCGCCTCGGCGAGCGCGTCGACCGACGGCTGGTCGAAGAAGACGCCGTTGACGCCCTCGATCACCGTCTCGCGCGCCCCGCCCTCGCGCAGCGCGATCGTCGGGCGCCCGGCGGCGTGGGCCTCGACCGCGGCGATCCCGAACTCCTCCGTCGCCGGCACGACCACCGCGCGCGCCCGCGCCAGGATCTCGGCCACCCGCGCGTCCGACAGCCGCCCGGTGAAGCGGATCGTCGGGCCGGCCAGGCGCTGAAGGCGCCGCGCGTCCGGCCCGTTGCCCACGACGAGCAGCGGCAGCCCGAGCCGGTTGAACGCGCGCACCGCGAGGTCGATCCGCTTGTGCTCCATCAGCTCCGACAGCACGACGTAGGAGTCGCCGACGTCCTCGGTCGGCGTGAAGCGCGCGGTGTCGACCGGCGGGTGCAGGACGGTCGCGTCGCGGTTGAAGTAGCGGCCGATCCGGCGGCTCGTCGTCTCGGAGTTGGCGACGTAGCGGTCGACCCGCTGGGCGGCGATGAAGTCCCACTGGCGCCAGCGCTTGAGGATCACCGCGAGCGCCGCGCGGGTCAGCGGGTCGCGCTTGGCGAGGGTCACGTCGCGCGCGTTCCAGGCGTAGCGGAACGGGTTGTGGCAGTAGCAGACGTGGACGGCCTCGGGCTCGACGATCACGCCGTGCGCCCACGCGCTCGAGCTCGAGATGACGAGGTCGTAGCCGGTGAGGTCGATCGCCTCCATCGCGTACGGATAGAGCGGCAGCAGCCCGCGGAAGGTCCGCGCGGTCGGACGCAACCGCTGGAGGAACGAGGTGTTGACGTCCCTGTGCGAGAACCAGCCCTCGGTGCCCCGCTCGTCGTAGACCGCCGTGTAGACGTCCGCCTGCGGATAGAGGTCGCACAGCGCGGCGAAGACGCGCTCCGCGCCGCGGACGTCGACGAGGAAGTCGTGGATGAGCGCGATCCTTCGCTCCATGGGCGAGCGAGTGTATGGCACGCTCCCCAGCCCATGAGATCGGCCCTCCGGCTCCTCGTCGCCTGCCTCGCCTGCTCGTTCGCGCTCGCCTCCCCGGCCGCCGCGGCGACCCCGCGCGACTTCTTCGGCGTGATGCTCGACGGCCCCGGGCTGAACCCCTTCCTCGACGTCGACACCGAAGCGCGGCTGATGGCGTCCAACGGCGCGGGCACGCTGCGGGTGGCGTTCTACTGGCGCCAGATGCAGCAGGCGCAGGGCGGCCCGATCGACTGGGCGGAGACGGATCGGATCGTGCTCGCCGCCGCGCGCGCCGGCCTGCGCGCGTTCCCCACGATCGTCCGCGCGCCGGCCTGGGCCACCGGGGGCGACGAGCACGAGGGCGCCGTCCCGCTCGATCCCTCGACGTACGCGGCGTTCGTCGCCGACGTCGTGCGCCGCTACGGACGCAACGGGTCGTTCTGGGTCGGCGCGGGGATCCCCGCCCGGCCGGTGCTCTCCTACCAGGTGTGGAACGAGCCGGACATCGGGCGCTACTGGCAGGGCGACCCGTGGCCGTCGACCTACGTCAAGCTCCTGCGCCCCGCCTCGCAGGCCATCAAGGCCGTCGACCCGCGCGCCCAGGTCGTGGCCGCCGGCCTGACCAACGAGTCGTGGGAGGACCTGCGCAAGCTCTACGCCGCCGGCGCGCGGAAGTGGATCGACGCCGCCGCCATCCACCCCTTCTCGCGCCGCCCGTCGAACGTCATGAAGATCATCCGCCTGGCCCGCGGCGTCATGCGGCGAGCACGCGACGGGCGCAAGCCGCTCGTGCTCAGCGAGGTCTCGTGGTCGTCGGGCAAGGGCCGCTCGACGTTCAACTACGGCTGGGAGACGACGGAGAAGGGGCAGGCCGAGCGGATCCGCCAGATCCTCCCGATGCTCGCCCGCGAGCGGCGGCGCCTGCGTCTCCAGGCCGTCTACTGGTACACGTGGCTCTCGCCCGCGCTGGGCGACGACGAGTCGTTCTCCTACGCCGGCCTGCGCCGGCTGAGCCGCGAGGGCAAGCCCGTCTCCAAGCCCGCGCTGCGCGCCTTCCGGGCGACCGTCCGCAAGCTGCGGTGAACGTCGCCGTCGACGCCCGCCACCTCGGCGCCGGGCGGGGCGTCGCGCTCTACACCTCCGAGCTGCTCGCCGCGCTCGAGCGGCTCTTCCCCGAGACCGCCTTCCTCCGCCGCCCGCGCCGTGCGCGAGTGGCCTACGCCTCGGCGGCGCTGCTCGGCCGGCCGCGGCTCGGCGGCGCCGACGTCGCCTGGCTGCCCGCGCCGGCGCCGGTCGCGGTCGGCGTCCCGTACGTCCTCACCGTCCACGACGTCTCGTGGCTGGAGCGGCCGGGTGACTTCACGCCCTACGAGCGCCTGTGGCACCGGCTCGGCCGCCTGGAGCGGCTGGCCGAGCGCGCGCGCGTCGTCGTCGCCGTTTCCGAGACGACGCGGCGGGCGATCGCGGAGCGCTGGCCGCGCGTCGGGCGCGTCGAGGTCGTGCACTCCGGCATCCCCGCGCTGCCGCCACCCGGGCCGCGGCCGGCCTGGCTGCCGCCGCGGTACGTGCTCTTCGTCGGCGCGCTCGAGCCGCGCAAGGCTCCCGGCGCCCTGCTCGATGCCCGCGTGGAGGGGGTCGACGTCGTGTTCGCCGGCAGCGGCCGCCTCGCCCCGCGGCTGCGCGGCGACGGGGTCCACCTCGTCAAGGACGCCGACCGCCCGACCCTCGCGACCCTCTACGCCCACGCGCTCGCGCTCGCGCTGCCGTCGCACACCGAGGGCTTCGGGTTCACGGCGCTCGAGGCCGCGCGCGCCGGGGTCCCCGTGATCACCACCCCGCTCCCCGTCGTCGAGGAGACGCTCGGCGAAGCCGCACTGCGGACGGAGGACCTCCGGGACGCCATCGCCCGCGTCGCCTCCGACGACGCCCTGCGCGCGCGCCTCGCCGCCGCGGGCCGCGAGCGCGCCGCCCGCTTCGACTGGGACGCGACCGCGCGGCGGATGCACGCGCTGCTCGCCGAGGCGGCCGGCCGATGACGTCGTTCGACGTCGTCACCGTCATCCACGACTCGGCCGACCACGTCGTCCGCCTGCTCGAGTCGCTGGATCGCCACGCCCCCGGCCAGGCGCGGGTGGTCGTGGTCGACACGGGCAGCGTCGACGACGGCGCCGAGCGCGCCCGCGAGTGGGCGGCCGAGGTGATCGAGCTGCCCGACAACCCCGGCTTCG
>DASVRH010000168.1:0-19285 GCA_036388715.1 Solirubrobacteraceae bacterium
GGCCGGGCCTCCTGCGCGGCGGCGGGAGCGGCGGCGGCGAGACATCCGGCCAGCGCGAGGACGGCGACGAGCCGCATTGCGCCAGACTAGTCGCCCATGCGCACCCCGAAGCCCATCGCGGCACTGGCCATCGCCGGCTGCCCGATGTTCCCGGCCGACAACCACTGGAACCAGCGCGTCGACAAGCTGCCCGTCCTGGAGGGCTCCGGCGCGATCATGCGGAGCATCGGCGTCGAGCGCACCGTCCACCCGGACTTCGGGTCGGGCCGCTACGAGGGCAGCCGCATCGGCATTCCCTACAAGGTCGTGCCGCGCAGGCAGCGCAAGGTGCGCGTGCGCTTCGAGTACGCCGACGAGTCCGACCGCGGGCCGTACCCGATCCCGCGCAAGGTGCCGATCGAGGGCGGCGGCGGCGACCGGCACGTCCTGCTCGTCCAGCGCGGGACGTGCCGCCTCTACGAGCTCTTCGCCGCGGAGCGCAGCGGGGGCAGCTGGACCGCCGGCTCCGGCGCGATCTTCAACCTGCGCTCGAACGCGCTGCGCCCGCGCAGCTGGACGAGCGCCGACGCCGCCGGCCTGCCGATCCTGCCCGGCCTCGCGCGCTACCAGGAGGTCCGGCGCGGGGCGATCCGCCACGCGCTGCGCTTCACGGTCCCGCGCACGCGGCGCGCGTTCGTCTACCCCGCGCGCCACTTCGCGTCGTCGCTCACCGACGGCGACCTGCCGCGGATGGGCGAGCGGCTGCGGCTGAAGGCCGACGTCGACCCGAGCCGCTTCGGCCGCCAGGCCCGCGTCATCGTCCGCGCGCTGAAGCGCTACGGGATGCTGCTCGCCGACAACGGCTCGTCGATCTACGTCTCGGGCGCGCCGCATCCCGGGTGGGACAACGAGGACCTCCAGTCGCTGAAGTCCCTGCGCGGCAGCGACTTCGAGGTCGTCGACACCAGCGGGATCCCGACGCCGCGCGGCGGCTGATCGCTCAGCGCAGCGGCGCGGTCGCGAACTCCTCGATCCCCTCCGCGAACCCGACCCGCGCCTCGAACCCGAGGACGTCTCGCGCACGGTCGGCGCACGCGAAGACATGGCGGACGTCGCCGAGGCGGAACTCGCCCGTGACCTCCGGCTCGGGCCCACCGGACACGCGGGCCAGCTCGCGCGCGAGGTCGCCGACCGTGCGCGGCGTGCCGCTGGCCACGTTGAACGCGCCCTCCACGGGGTCGCCCGCCGTGAGCGCCAGGACATTGGCGTGCGCGACGTCGCGGACGTGGACGAAGTCGCGCAGCTGCCCGCCGTCCTCGAAGACGCGGGGCGCCTTGCCGGCCTCGAGCGCGCTGCGGAAGATCGACGCGACGCCGGCGTACGGCGTGTCGCGCGGCATGCGCGGGCCGTAGACGTTGTGGTAGCGCAGCGCGGTCACCGGGACGCCCGTCTCGCGCGAGAACGCGCCGACCAGGTGCTCCTGCTGCGTCTTCGTCGCCGCGTAGACGTTGCGGGGGTCGAGCGGGGCGTCCTCGGGGATGCAGCGGGGCTCGAGCGGCTCGCCGCACTCCGGGCACGGCGGCTCGAAGTCCCCGCGCTCCAGCGCGCTCCGCTCCCGCGGGCCCGGCCGGACGACGCCGTGCCGCGCACACGCGTAGCGGCCCTCGCCGTAGACGACCATCGAGCTGGCAAGGACGAGCCGGCCGCCGAACCGCCGCGCCGCCATCGCCCTGAGCAGCACCGCCGTGCCGAGGTCGTTGTGCGCGACGTAGTCGGCCACGTCGCGGAAGTCGACTCCGAGGCCCACCATCGCCGCCTGGTGGCAGACGTGGTCGACGCCGTCGAGGCACGACTCCACCGTCGCCGCGTCCCGCACGTCGCCCTCGACCAGCTCCGCGGCGGGGTCGAGCGCGGTCCGTCCTCCCTCCCCCCACGCCAGGGGATGGAAGTTGTCGAGGACGACGACCTCGTGGCCGAGCCCGAGCAGCTCGTCGACGATGTGCGAGCCGATGAAGCCCGCGCCGCCGGTGACCAGGACGCGCATCCGCGGCAGCCTAAGCTCCCGGCCCGTGATCGACGTCGTCCTGCCGGTGCTCGACGAGCGCGAGGCGCTGCCCGGCGTGCTCGGGGCCTTCCCGCCCGGCTACCGCGCGATCGTCGCCGACAACGGCTCGACCGACGGCTCGGGCGAGCTCGCCGCGTCGCTCGGGGCGACCGTCGTGCGCGAGGAGCGCCGCGGGTTCGGCGCCGCCTGCTTCGCCGGCCTGAGCGCCGCCACCGCGGAGGTCGTGTGCTTCATGGACTGCGACGGCTCGCTCGACCCGGGCGACCTGCCGCGCGTCGCCGGCCCGGTCGAGCGCGCCGAGGCCGACCTCGTGCTCGGCGCGCGGAGGATCGCGCGCGGCGCCATGCCGCCCCACGCCCGACTGGCCAACCGCGTGCTCGCCTTCGAGCTGCGCCGCCGCGCCGGCGTCCGCGTGACCGACCTCGGCCCGATGCGCGCCGCCCGCCGCACCGACCTCCTCGCCCTCGGCATCGAGGACCGCCGCTTCGGCTGGCCGCTCGAGATGGTCCTCCGCGCCGCCCGCGCTGGCTGGCGGATCGAGGAGGTCGAGGTCCCCTACTCCGCCCGCGCCGGCCGCTCGAAGATCACCGGCACCGTCCGCGGCACGCTCCGCACCGTGAAGGACATGCGCGCCGTGCTCAACGAGCTTTAGCCTCGAACGCCTCGATCAACCGATTCGGATTTCCGGCGCGGCTCGCCGTCGTCGCTATGGGCAAGTACGATTGTGTAATGGCATCCGGGTCGGATAACTAGGAATTATCGCGTCTCCGACGCCCGCGCGTGCCTCGCAGCCAGTTCAGCTCCGCCCGCGAGCGGTCGGCCATCTTCCTCAACCGGAGCAGCGAGCTTCGCGTGGTCAGGGGCCACGTCGAGCTCCTGCGCGAGGACCCACGGCACCTTCGCGTCTTCGAGGTCGTCGGCCTCGGCGGGGTCGGGAAGACGCGGCTCCTCAACGAGCTGTGGCGTACGGCGTCGGAGGGGCACCGTCCGCAGCAGCTCCTGTGGATCCCTCTGGAGGCGGAGGCGTCCGCCACCGAGACGGGCCCGCTGCGGGCCATCCGCGAGCAGCTCGGCTTCGACTGCCTGCTCTTCGACACGGCGCTACTGACGTACTGGAGCGGGATCGGCCAGCCGTTTCAGGTCGAGCGCGGAGGTCGTCTCGCGAGCTCGCTGGCCGTCAAGACCGCGGAGGTCGGCAGCACGCTCGCGGGTCTGGCCCTCCCCCTCAGCTTTGCGGTCGATGTGTACCGCGCGGTCGGGCGGCGCCTGACGAGAGTGCGCCACTACCAGCAGGAGGAGTTCGAAGCGATCGATGACCTGCGTCGCCAGCCCGGTGCCCTACGCGCTCGTCTCCCGCACTACCTAGGGCTCGACCTGGTACGCCGCCTCGAGCCGGCCGGCCAGTCCCTCGTCGCCTTCTACGACGCGTACGACAAGCAGTCGCCCGCGACCGTCGCCGGCGGGGCTCCCTGGCTCCGCGAGTTCATAGGGACGCTCGATCGCGGGGTGCATGTGATCTCGTCCCGCGAGCGCCTGCGGTGGACCCCTGACTGGGAGCCGGTGACGGAGCGTGTGGCCGTCGGCAGCCTGCCGGAGGTCGAGGCACGCGAACTCGTGCGAGCACGTCTCGGCTCCGTGCCGCCGGCCGTCGAGGGTCGCCTCCTGACCGCCTCGCGGCGAATCCCGTTCTTCCTCGAAGCCGCCGCGGCCGCCTATGAGAGCCGCGCTGCCGGAGGCCGCACCGTGGATCCCGACGACCTTCCGTCCTCCCCCGATGACGCGGTGGCCTACCTGCTCGACCACCTCACGCTCGAGCGGCGGCGAATTGCCGTGGCGCTCGCAGCGGTCCAGTTCTTCGACGCCGCGACGTACGCACACCTGCTTCGCGCGTTGCATCTCGCAGGGAGCGTCCCGGACTTCGATGATTTCGTCGCATGGTTCTTCGTCGAGCAGGCGGGTCCCGGCCTGTACAAGACGCACGATCTGCTGACCGCATTCGTAAGGGCGTCCGTCGCCGACGACGCGACGAGGCGCGCGGCGCTGGAGGCGGCAGCGGACCACCTCCGCGCCCGGATCCACGTCGACGGGGTCCAGGCGGCCGACACGGTGCTGCCCCTGCTTGGGGCCGCCATAGCCGGCTGGGCGGCGAGCGAGGAGATGCCGACGCGATCGGCGGAGGCCTTGGTCGACGCGGCGTACCGCTTCTACGACGCGGGCTACTGGAATGAGCTCGGCGCGATCAGCCCCACCCGCGGCGACCGGGATGACCATCCCGGCGCGCCCATCGCCGAGATGTTCGCCGCGCTCGCCGCGCGCAGGACGACCGGGGTCGAGCGCGCGCTCGAGCTCTTCGAGCGACTCGAGCCCCGAGCCGGGGCGCTCGGCCGGCACGAGCGCTCGGTCGCGCTCGAGGTGGCGTACCTGGCTGAGCTCGCCGGCAACTACGGCAAGGCACGAGAGGACTTCCGTCGCCTCGCCGAGCGGTCGACCCCGTTCGACCCAACCGACCGGCTCCACCTCCGCGCGCGTCTCTACCACGCCGACATGCTGATCATGGACGGCGCTTTCACGGAGGGCAGTCGGCTGCTCCTAGAGACCTACGAGCAAGTCGGCCACCGGTCGCCGGTCGATTGGGCCGAGCTCGTGCGCCACCGCGCCCACGCGTTCCGCTTCTCCCTGCTGACGGAAGAGGCTGAGGATCTGTACGCACAGGCGCTCCGCAGCGCCGCTGACGCGCCTGCGCTCGTCGGCAAGCTCCACACGAACCTCGCCGAGGCCTGGTGCTGGGGCGATCCGCCGCGCGCGATGGAGGCGGCGGCGTTGTCGAGCGAGATGAACCTCCGGCTCGGGAACCGGATCGAGCTGGTGAAGTGCGACGCCGCACGCGCAATCGCACTGGCACGGCTCGGCGAGCCGACGGCCGCGCACGACGCCGGAGCACGTGCCACGCAACTCGCGCGGCAGGTCGGCTATCCGGCGGGCGTCGCCTTCGCGCTCCAGGCCTCGGCCGTCGCCGATGGGCTGGCCGGGGATCCGGAGCGGCTCGCTGCACGCCGGAGCAGCCTAGGCCGGACGCTCGACGCTCTCGGCACCTACTTTCACCTGGCGGTGGCACCTGCCTGGCTCGCCGGCGCGGAGCCGCCACCGGACGCGCGGGCGGTGGACTGGCTCGCGCCCCAGGAGGTCGAGCTCAGGCTGCGCTCGCATCTTGGTGCGCGTGGCTCGGCGGAGCCACGGCCATGACCGTCTTGCAGTGCGGTGAGACCCGCCGGTCGGCGAACGCTCGGGGGAGCTGGTCCAGCGGGAGCACTTCGAGTCGCGCCTCCCATCTGTGATCCCACGCGCGTGCGAGCAGGTCGGCGGCTGCCGCGAGCGTCTCCCGCTCGCCGTTCAGATAGCTGACGGTGAACGTGATGTCGCGGTGGACGAGAGCGGACGCCAGCCAAGGCGCCGGCGTGTCGCTTGCCATGTGGCTCAACGAGCAGACGCGGGCCCCCGCCTTGGCGTGGTCGCACGCCTTCCGCAAGCCGTCGTCGGTACCGGAGAGATCGAAGACCACGTCGTACTCCCCGTCCGGCTCGGGGATCGAGCGGCCCAGCGGCTCGACCACGTCGCCGATGTCAGCCAGTCGGGCGGGATGCTCGTCCGTGATGTCGAAGCGCACCCCGGGCGACCCGTGGCAGAGCGCGAACGCGAGACACAACCCAAGACTTCCGGCGCCGACGACGAGGACGCGTTCATGCGGTTGGGGGTTGGCCCACGCGCGTCCGTGCTGGACGCAGGACAGGGGCTCTGCAAGCGCCAAGCTCGGCCGGGCGGGAGAGGCGATGGGCACGAGGTAGCCGGCGTCCAGGTCGCCGACGTCGGCGAACCCCCGGTTACTGAAGAGGCCCACCTGTCCTCGTCGGCACAGGTGTGAGCGCCCGGCGCGGCACTGGTCGCACGCGCCGCAGCGATAGTTGAGGTCGCTCGTGACGACGTCCCCGCGCTTGATGTGCTCGACGCCCCGGCCGGTGTCCATGACATCGGCGACGAACTCATGCCCGATCGAGACGGGGTAGCCGGCCTCCGGCCGCCCCTCGTACTGGAGCATGTCGGAGCCGCACAGGCCGCAGAACCGAAACCGGACGCGCGCCCAGCCGTCCGCGAGCGGCCCGAGTTCCAGCGTGCGGAGCTCGAGCGAGTGCGGACCGGTGAGGAACCACGCATGAGCGGTCGCTGATCGTGTCACGATGTTCGAGCAATCCTATGCGACGCTGGTCCGTCAGTGGTGCGACCAAACGGCGCCGGCGAAAGCGCGCGCCTCGTCGCGGAGCTCCGCCGTCGCGCCCCATCGGCGGATCTCCGCGATGAGCTCGGCGAGTCGGCCGACATCAGAGGGCATGAGACCGATCCGCGCTGCGGCGGTGGTGCCCAACCGCAGGCCGAAGCCCAGCGAGTACGGCAGCTGCCGGAAGTTCGTGTGGATCCGGCAGGACTCGAGGCGCTCGAACGTCGCGAACGCAGCGGCTCGGTCGGCTTCGCGGATCCACACATGGTGCGTCGGCGGACGATCGCGGCGTCGCCGCACAACCGGGACTCCTCGCTCGGCGAGCGCGTCCTCGAGCAGCACGGCGAGCTCGAGCGCGCGGCGGGAGTACGACCGCAGCCACTCGCTGCGCGCCAGCGTCAGGCCGGCAGCGTAGGTGCTCGTCGAGTGCATGTTCGAGACGTACGTGGAGACACCCCGGAGGATGTCGCGCCACCTGTCATCGAGCTCACGCGTCGCGATGAGGGCCTTCTGCGGGCCCGGGAAGTTCTTGTGGATGCTGGCGATCATGAGGTCGAAGCCCCAGTCCAGAGGATTGGCGTGCTCGCCGGAGATGACATTCGTGAGGTACTGCGAGGCATCGAAGACCGTGCGATCGCGGGCGACACCGGCAAGCGCGCTCAGGTCTTCGAAGACCAGGCCCTCGCTCCGATCGACGAACACGAAGTCCGGAGGGTCAGCGCGGGCCCGCTCGATGGTCCGCTCCAGGTCGACGCACATGCCCGCCTCGTCGACGTCCATGTGGCGGACGACGAGTCCCAGCCGCTCGAGGATCGCCTGGCCGGAGACGTGCCCCCCGGCCTCGACGGGAAGCAGGAGGACGGTTTGACCCGCCCGTGCCATCGACATGAACAGCACGATGTGCGCGTGCAGGCCGGAGAGGACGCGGAGCGTGACGTCTTCTGCGTGCAACGCCTCCGCCCAGGCGTCGTAGATCGTGCGCGCGTCCGCCTCGAGCGCCTGACGGCCCGCGAACTGGAGCGGCGTCTGGGCACGCTCGTTCCGGGATCGGACCTTGTCGGTGTTGTAGAGCCCGTGGAGCGGGCCCGCCAGCGAGGCAAGGTCCTCCTCGAAGGGGAAGTTCTCCACCGGATTGAGGACGATCGACGTCCGAAGCAGCCGCTCTTGCTCCGCCAATGACGCGCGAAGGCGATCGGCCAGGTCACGCGACAAGCGATAATTCCTAGTTATCGCGGCTGGAGCAGCCTCCCTACGACGTCCGCGTCGGTGACGACGCGACGTAGGGCGCCGTCGGAGACGTGGGTGTAGATCTCCGTCGTGCTGAGGCTCGCGTGACCCAGGAGACGCTGGATGTAGCGGATGTCGACTCCCGCCTCGATGAGCTGGGTCGCGGCCGTGTGGCGGAGCATGTGGGGGGTGACGGCGGCGCGGAGGCCTGCCGCTCGTCCGGCGGCGGCAAGGCGCGCTCGCATCGCGGCGGTGGTGAGCGGAGCGAGGCGGGCGTTGAAGAGGAGGTGCGGGTGAGCGACGCGCAGAGCGGCGCGGGTGTCGAGGTACGCCCGGGTCAGCGCGTTCACCCAGTCGTTCGTCAGGAACACGTTGCGCTCGCGCCGGCCCTTGCCGACGATGCGGAGGCTCCGGCTCGGGAAGTCGATGTCCGCGCACCTGATCCCGACGACCTCGTGCACGCGCACGCCGGTCGTGACCATGAGCGTCACCGCGAGCAGCGTCGTCGCCTCGTCCGGCCGTTCGAGCAACCCATCGCACTCGTCGACCCCGCGCACGGCCGCCGCTGACCGCAGCGAGCGGAAGAGCCGGTCGAGATCCGAGCTCGAGACGAGACGCGGCAGGCGCCTCGCGCGGCCGGCTGCGACCGTCGCTCCGGCCCAGGGGTCTGCCGGGAGATGACGGCAGCTCGCCAGCCACGCGCAGAAGCCGCGAAGCGCGGATGCGCGGCGCCGGATCGAGGCCGACGAGAGGCCCGCCGCCTGCTGTGCCTCGACGAACTCGACGACGCGCTCACGCGTGATCTGCCGTACGTCGGTCCGCGCGCCCATGTGCCGCTCGAACGCGGCGATGTCGCCGTCGTAGGCGCGCAGCGTGTGCAACGACAGGTCCTTCGTCACCCGAAGCCACCGGGCGTACTGCTCGCGTGCCTGACGCAGCTGCAATTCGGCCGCCTTTCCTGTGGGGGAAGGGCGAGAGACTGGCGCGCAGGCGTTGTTCAGTGCCTAGCCGCGCGGGCGACGGCCGCAGAGCGCGGTGTGGCCGGCGCGGACCGGGTGCCGCGGCGCCGGTGCGGCGGCCGGCCGGGGCGACTTGCCCGTCGGCCGGCCGCGTCCCTCGTAGGACGCGATCAGCTCGGCGAGGAGCAGGTACAGGACCACCTCGCGCGGGAGGAGCCAGGCACGCGGCAACGTGCCGAAATGCTACGTGACGAGGCGGACCGGCAGCGACACCATCCCGTACACGCCCTGGACGGTGTCGAACTCGGGCTCGCCGGCGAGCTCGAAGCGCTCGACGCGCTCCGCGAAGAACGCGATCGCCTCCTGCAGCTCGGCCTTGGCGAGGTTCGCGCCCAGGCAGTAGTGGATGCCGGCGCCGAAGGTGAGCGGCTTCGTCGGCTCGCGCGTCACGTCGAAGGCGTGCGCCTCGTCGACGCCGTCGCGGTTGGCGGTGACGGTCGCGACGAGGATGATCGTGCCCTCCGGGAACGTGACGCCGTCGTACTCGACGTCCTCGACCATGATCCGCGCGGTGAACGGCGTGATCGGCTCGTAGCGCAGCGCCTCCTCGACGGCGCGCGGGACGAGCGCCTCGGGGTCCGCCCGCACCGCCTCCCACTGCTCGGGGTGCTCGGCGAAGAGG
Source organism: Solirubrobacteraceae bacterium (assembly GCA_036388715.1). Lineage (GTDB taxonomy): Bacteria > Actinomycetota > Thermoleophilia > Solirubrobacterales > Solirubrobacteraceae > CADCVT01. Next base: position 9,183 of record DASVRH010000168.1, read on the forward strand.
CGGGCGGCGTGGGCGAGCTGGGACTGCGTCGTGTCGACGCCGCCGACGAGCACGTTCAGCACGAGGTTGACGAGCTCGACGTCGGAGAGGCGGTCGCCGCCCTGCTCCTCGGCGATCAGCGTCGAGACGAGGTCGTCGCTCGGCGAGGCGCGGCGGCGCGTGAGCATCTCGCCCGCCCACTCGTAGAACTCCGCGCACGCCTGCTCGACACGGTCGCGCTCGGCGAGCAGCGTCGGGCCGTCGAACTGCCGTTGGATCCAGTTCGACCACTCCGCCAGCCGCGGCGCGTCCTCGCGCCGAGCGCCCATGACCGTCGCGATCGTCAGCGCCGGGTACGGCTTCGCGAAGGACTCGACGAAGTCGCCCTCGCCGCTCTCGGGCCACGCGGCCCACAGCTCCTCGACGAACCCGCGCATCACCGGCCGCCACTTGTCGGCGGCCCGCGGGGTGAACGCCGGGTTGACGAGGTTGCGCAGCCGGCGGTGGTCGGCGCCGTCGATGTGCAGGATGTTGCGGTCGATCTCGTCGCGCAGCGGGCCGGGCTCGATGTTGAACATCTCGGCGATCTGCCTGCCGGGGAACGTCGCGCTCTTGGTGCGCAGGAAGAACGACGCGGCCTCGCGCTCGAGCACGACGAAGGCCAGCGGGCTGCGAGCGAGCCACCCGCGCTCGCGCAGCCGCTCGACCGCCTCGTGGTAGCGGGGCCCGCGGAGGTCCGGGTCGAGGTAGTCGAGCTCGGGCAGCTCGAGGTCGGTGACGACGGGCACGGACGGAGTATCTCGGTGCGAGCATCCCGGCGTGGCCACCTCCGCCCGCGACCCTCGCATCGCCCGCGCCGCGCGCCTGCTCCGCGCCCCCGACGAGTCCGCGTTCGTGATCGACGACGCGGAGCTGCTGCGCGAGGCGATCGAAGCGGGGATCGAGGTCGAGTGGTCGCTGCGCGCGGAGGAGATGGCACCCGACGCGCTGCGGGCGCTCGCCTTCGCCGGCCAGGCGCCGGAGGTCGTCGCGGTGTGCCGCAGGCCGGACCGGCCCGCCGGTCCGGTTCCCCCGCGCAGCATCGTCCTGGCCCGCGTCGCCGACGCCGGCAACGTCGGCGCGATCGTCCGCACCGCGGCGGCGTTCGGCCTGCACCGCGTCGCGCTCACCGACGGCTGCGCCGACCCATGGTCGCGCAAGGCGCTGCGGGCGTCGAAGGGCGCGGCGTTCCGGCCCGGGCTGGTCGCCGAGGGCGCGCACCTCGAAGGCGGCCTGCTCGCCGCGGCCGTGCCGAGCGGTGGCGTCCACCCTCGCGACCTTCCGGCTGAGGCGAGCGTCGTGGTCGGCAACGAGGCGGAGGGACTGACGAAGCAGGAGCGCACGGCCTGCGACCTCGCCGTCACGATCCCCGCGCCCGGCTTCGAGTCGCTCAACGTGGCGGCGGCCGCGGCGATCCTCACATACGAGCTGGCCCGCGGCGCCTAGATTTCCGAGCCATGCCCGACTTCGCGCCGCCCCGTCCGATCGCCCGCGCCGTCATCACGACACGGGTCGCCCTCGAGCGCCTCGGCGACCGCCTCCTCCCCGCGGAGGTCGCCACGCTCCAGCGCTCGATCGGCTTCGCGCCCGCGTTCACGATGCGCACGCTGGCCGAGCTCGAGATCCCCGAGGCGCTCGGCGGCAAGCGGCGCACGGCCAAGGAGATCGCCGACGAGAAGGGCCTCGACGCCGACGCGCTGCACCGCGTCATGCGCTTCGCCGCGCTGCACGGCCTGGTCAAGCTCGACAAGCAGGGCCGCTTCCGCATCACCCGCACCGGCCGCATCCTGCGCGCCGACCACCCGCAGTCGATGCGCCCGTGGATCCTCTACCTGACCGAGCGCTCGACCCAGGAGACGTGGCAGCACCTGACCGACTCGGTCCGCACGGGCGAGCCCGCCTTCCCCGCCACGCACGGCGAGTCGGTCTGGTCGTACTTCGAGAAGCACCCGCGCGAGGAGGCCCAGTTCGCCGCGGGCATGCGCCGCATCACCGAGCTCGACCTGCCGTCGATCGTCGCCGGCTACCCGTGGCCGCGGAGCGGGACGGTCTGCGACGTCGCGGGCGGCGTCGGCACGCTGCTGAGCGGGGTGCTGAAGGCGCGCCCGGACCTGAAGGGCGTGCTCGTGGACGCGCCGGGCGTCCTGCGCGAGGCGGAGGGCTACCTGCGCGACAAGGGCGTGCGCGACCGGGTCGAGCTGAGCGAGGGGAACTTCTTCGAGAGCGTCACCGCGAAGGCCGACGTCTACGTGATGAAGGACATCCTCCACGACTGGGACGACGAGCGCTGCCGCCAGATCCTGCGCACCGTCCGCGCCGCGATGCCGGAGGGCTCCAGGCTCGTGCTCGTCGAGACGCTGCAGGAGCCCAACGTCGTCGAGCCCGTCGCATCGTTCGTGGACGTCCTCATGCTCACGCAGACCGACGGCGGCCGCCAGCGCTCCGTCGCCCACCTGCACGCGCTGCTGCGCGACGCCGGCCTCGAGCCCGGCGAGGTGCGGCTCACCGCCAACCCCGGGCTGGTGGAGGGGATCGCACGCTCCGCGTCACCGCGAACCTGACCCTGCCCGACGACGAGGTCGTCGTCCGCGCGAGCCGCTCGAGCGGGCCCGGCGGCCAGCACGCCAACGTCACCGCCTCGCGGATCGAGGCGTCGTTCGACGTCGCGGCGTCGCGCACGCTGACCGACGAGCAGAAGCGCCGGGTGATCGAGCGCGTCGGCCCGCGGGTGACCGGCGTCGCGCAGGACGCCCGCAGCCAGGCGCGCAACCGCGAGCTCGCCCTCGAGCGGCTCGCGCGGCGGCTCGCCCACGGGCTGCACGTGCCGCGCGCGCGGCGCCCGACACGCCCCACCGCGGCGTCGAAGCGCCGGCGGCTCGACGCGAAGAGGCGAACGGGCGACAAGAAGGCCGCACGCCGCCGCGTCGACCCCGATTGAGACCCATCTGACACTGTCCGGGCGGGTGCGCGGGGCCACCATGCTCGTCATGAGCTTCTTCAGAGATCTCCGCAGCGTCGAGAACCTGTCCCCGTCCCTCGGCCAGATGCACGCCGACGAGGAGAGGGCGCGCGACCTCCAGATCAACGGGCGGCCGGGCACGGCGACCATCACGGCCCTGCGCAGGACCGGCACGTTCGTCAACGAGAACCCCGAGGTCGAGATGGACCTCGAGGTCACCGTCGACGGCATGACGCCCTACGCCGCCACGCACCGCCAGGTCATCGCCGTGATCGCCTCGCCCCAGTTCCAGCCGGGGTCGATCGTCCCGGTGAAGGTCGACCCGGGCGAGCCGACCTCGCTGATCGTCGCCTAGTCGGGCCCGGGCGTCGCGCGGCCGACCGCGTCGCGGCTCAGGTCCTTCAGGAACACCACGCTCGCCCCGACGCAGAAGATCGCGAGCAGCAGGAACGCGATCGGGAAGAAGAACCCGAAGGCGTTGTCCTCGTCCTCGGAGAGGAGGACGCCGAGCTGGAGGACGAAGCTGATGCCGGAGCCGAGCGCGACCCAGCCCAGCCAGGCCGGCAGCGCGCGCACACCCGCGTTGATGAGGCCCACGGTCACGAGGCACGCGCCGAACCCGGCGGACGCCAACAGCCAGGCCCCGCTGGAGACGTCGTAGAGGGCTCGGATCGTCTCGGGCGGCGTGTCCGGGTTGGCGAGGCTCGACGCCGTGAGGCCGATGCCGAGCCCCATGCCGGCGATGCCGACGGTGCCGGCGGCCAGGACGATGTAGCTGCCGCGGGTGAAGCCGCGCGCCGCGACCTCGGCGTTGCCGACCGCCGCGCGGACGTACCCGAGGAAGAGCAGGAAGTTGTAGATGGCCAGCGCGAAGACGAGCGCGCCGATCCGGGCGTTGTCCTCGTTGTCGACGGCGAAGGAGGTCCACTCCGTCAGCGGGGCGCCATCGCTCGGGGTCTCGTCGCCGGAGAGCACGAACGCGGCGACGGTGAGGATGACGAAGAGGATGCCGGAGGCCGCGACGAGCCGCTGGACGAGCGGGGCTACGGGGTCCGGCCGGGACGTTGAGGCGCTCATGGCTCGTGTGGTTCGGCACGAGCCGGTCGGCTCCTCCGCGATCAGAGCATCGGCGGCGTCGCGTGCCGCTCCTTCGCCAGCTCGTACTCGGCCTCGGCGGCGTCGTCGGCGCGGCCGGTGACGTAGCCGACGGCCTCGCCCACCGCGCCGACGACGGTGCCGGTGAGCAGCGCGGGGAGCGCGCGGCGGAGCATCCGGCGCCCGTCGGCGCTGCCGCCGAGCAGACGCGCCAGGCGGAAGAGCCGCAGCGGCGCGATCAGCGGGGAGCCGAGCGCGTACACCGCGCGCCGGGCGACCGGCCAGCTCTGGCCCCGCGTCGCGCCGAGGAAGCGGCCGGAGACGAGACGCTCGCCGAGGAACGAGCGCCCGAGGTCGGCGTTGAGGTGGGCGGTCCGCGCGGCTTGCTCGAGGCGGACGCGGGCGCCGTCCGCGCGCATCCGCTCGGCCAGCAGGTAGGGGATCCGCAGGCCGTCGGGGTCGTCGCCCACGGCCGCGAGCAGCTCCTCGCGATCCCATGCGCACGAGTGGCCGGGGACCGAGTGGCCGTCGCCGCCGCGTGCCACGCCCTCCCACCACCAGCCGTAGTCGAGTAGGAAGCCGGCCCAGCTCGCGCGCGTGCGCGGGTTGGCGTTACGCATCAGCGGGCCGGCGACGGCGCAGCGGTCCTCGACGGCGGCGGCCAGCGCGGCGAGCGAGCCCGGCGCCGGCCACGCGTGCGTCTCGGCGAGCACGACGACGGGCGCCCTCGCGGCGCGGACGCCCTCCAGCCGCGCGCGGTGCATCGCGCGGTGGTCGTCGACCGAGAGCACCTGCACCGAGGCGAGCCGCTCGCGCACCGCCTCCGGGACGGCCACGGGTGCGGCGGAAGGCCCGGCCAGCACGACCTCGGCGCGGAGCGCGACGGCGTCGGAGGCGAGGTCCTCGACGGCGCGGCGGACCTGGTCGTAGTCGTCGCAGACGAGGATCACCGAGAGGGATGGGTCAGGCAAGGCGCGCGATGGTAGGCGCTGGTAGCGTCGCCGGGGGTGAGCCCCCGTCGCGGTGTGAGCCGGCCGGTCCGGACCGCGCTGGTCGGCTGCGGCGCGATGGCGACCGCCGTGCACGTCCGGGCGCTGCGCCGGGCGCCGGAGGTGGAGCTGGTCGCGGTGGCCGATCCAGATCCCGCGGCGCGCGAGCGGGGAGCGTCGATCGGGCGTGCCGCCGCCGAGCCGGGGCTCGACGCCGTGCTGGCCCGCGACGACGTCGAGGCCGTCGTCGTCGCCGCGCCGAGCCCGCTGCACGCGGAGCTCGGCACCGCGGTGCTCGCCGCCGGGCGCCACCTCTACCTCGAGAAGCCGGTCGCGACCGACGTCGGCGGCGCTCGAGCGGTCGCGGAGGCGGCCACGCCGGGGCTCGTCGCCGTCGTGGGCTACAACAGCCGCGCCCACCCGCTCGCGATCCGCGCCCGGGCGCTGGTGCGCGAGGGCACGATTGGCGCGGTGCTCCACGTGCACGCGACCTTCACCGAGCCGCGCGCGGCCGCGCCGCCGGCCTGGCGCACGGGTGAGGGCGGCGGCGTCCTGCTCGACCTCGCCGACCACCACGTCGACCTCATCGGCTGGCTGCTCGACGACCCCGTCACCGCCGCGCGCGCCGAGGTGCGCGGCCACGCCGAGGCCATCCTCGAGCTGCGCACGGTGGGAGGCGTCGCCGCGCACGGCTTCTACGGCGCGGGCGCGGCGCGCGCGCACCGGCTCGAGCTGAGCGGCGAGCGCGGGTCGCTGCGCCTCGACCGCTACGCCACCCGCCTCGAGCTGACGACGCCCCGCGGAGAGCTCGCCGCGGTGCGCCGCCGCACGCCCTCCTCCCGCCGCACGCCCGAGGCGTGGCGGGCGAAGAGGCTGGTCCGCCCCGCCCACGACCCCTCCTGGGAGCGCAGCCTGCGCGCGTTCGCCCGCGCGGTGCGGGGAGAGAAGACCGACCTGGCGACGGTCGCGGAGGGCGCGCGCAGCGTGGAGCTGCTCCTCGCCGCGACCGCGGAAGGGGCCTCGGGGGGAGGCGGGTGAGGATCCTCCTCGTCAACGACTGGGTCGCCGGCGAGGGCGGCGTGGAGCGGTGGCTGCTCGACGCGCGCGGGCTGCTGGAGGAGGCCGGGCACGACGTGCGGCTGCTGGTCAGCTCGGCCGGGACCGCGGCCGACGGCGACGCGGAGTACGTGGCGCGCGCCGCCCGATCGCCGGTCGCGCAGCTCCCCCTCCAGGTCGCGAACCCCGCGGCGATCGTGACCGCCCGACGCGCCGTCCGCTCCTTCCGCCCCGACGTCGCGCTGGTGGCGATGTTCGAGATGCACCTCTCCCCCGCCGCCGTCCTCGCCCTGGGCGACGTGCCGGTCGCCGGCGTGGTCATGTACTACAAGCCCGTCTGCCCGAACGGCCGCAAGCTGTGGCCGGACGGGACGCTCTGCTCCGTCCGCGCCGGCGCGGTCTGCGTGCGGACGGGGTGCGTCCCCGCCTGGCTGGCGCCGCGGGAGGCCGCGCGCTATGCGCTGATCGCCCGCGCCCTGCGCCGGATGACCGCGGTCGCGACGTGCAGCCGCTGGATGGCCGCGAAGCTCGCGGCCAACGGGGTCGACGCGACGCCGCTGCACCTCGCCGTCGCCCCGCCCGCGCCGGGCCACCGCCGCGAGGCGGCGCCGGAGCCGACGTTCGTCTACGCCGGCCGCCTGGCCCCCGAGAAGGGCCTCGACGACCTGCTCGACGCGTTCGCCTCCGTGCGCCACTCGCACCCGAAGGCGACCCTGCGGATCGTCGGCGGCGGGCCGGAGGGAGCGAGGCTGCGCGCCCGCGCGACCGAGGGGGTCACCTTCACCGGCCGGGTCGAGCGCGAGGCGGTCGCCACCCAGTGGCGCGACGCATGGGCGGCGGTGGTGCCGTCGCGCTGGGCCGAGCCCTACGGGATGGTCGCCGCCGAGGCGATCGCGCACGGCGTGCCCGTGATCGCAAGCGCCACCGGCGGCCTCGCCGAGATCGTCGAGGACGGCAGGACCGGCGCCCTCTTCCCAAACGGCGACGCCGTCGCGCTGCGCGACCGGATGCGAAGCGTCGCCGACGCCACGGCGCCCGCCTTCGACGACGATGCGGCGAAGGAGCTGATGCGGCGCCACGCCCCGCGCCGCCACGCCGAAGAGCTCGAGGAGCTGCTCAGGCGAGCCGGCGGCTGAGGCACTCGTGCAGGCCGGGGTCGCGCCACTCGTCGGGCAGCGTCCGCTCCACCTTCAGCGTCGCGCGCCGCTCGTGCAGCTCGAGCGTCGCGATCTGGTTGTCGAAGAACGGCCCGTCGGTCATCCGCCAGCGCACGCCCTCGGGATCCTTGACCCCGGCCGTCCGTGCCAGCGCCCGCCCCACCGCGTGCCCCGCGCGCGAGACGCCGAAGCGCACGACGCGCCGCTCGCGGTCGTCGAGCGGGTTGCGGAACGGCGAGCACACCGCCTGCCACACGTTGCTGCGCACGCCCTCCTCGCGGCGGAAGGCGATCTCCGACAGGTAGGCGTGGTGCACGTCGCCTGACACCAGCACGATCGACGCCGGCGCCGGACCGTGCTTCCCCGCGCCGACCTCGGCGATCCGCGCGAACAGCCGCTCGAACGACTCGCCGAACGAGGCCCAGTGCTCCATGTCGCCGGCCCGCCGGATCTTCTCGCCGAGCGGGCGGAACCACTCGCCGTAGGCCCCCGCGCACGTCGCCTCGTTCCACGCCTCCAGGTAGTGCAGCCCCTGGCCGAGCACGACCGGCAGCGTCGTCGCGATCACGAGATGGTCGTGCCCGCCGACGAGCCGCTCGCAGATCCACTCCCACTCGCGGTCGTCCACCATGCAACGACGGCCGTCGGAGAAGTCGCGGCCGGCGCGCGAGTCGATCGCCAGCACGCGCACGCCGCCGTAGTCGCGGCAGTAGCTCCACCGCGTCCCCGCCGTCTCGCGGTCGGCCTTGATCGCGAACGGGAAGAGGACGTCGCCGCCGTCGCCGGCCGAGCAGACCTTGTCGTAGACCTCGTCGTCGTGCAGGTGCCCGGGCTCGAGGTTGCCGATGTGCTGGTAGATCCAGTAGGTCGAGAACGCGCCGCGGAGCCGGTCGTCCCACCAGTCCAGCTCGCGCATGTCCTCCAGCCACTCGCCCGAGATGTTCCAGTCGTCGTGGACGTCGTGGTCGTCGAAGATCATCGCCGTCGCGATCGTCGAGAGCAGCCAGCGCATGACCGGCTCGCCCCACGACTCCCAGTACAGCCGCGTGTACTCCTCGAAGTCGGCGACCTCCTCGCACGGCGGCTCGGAGGTGTCGCGCCGCGACTCGATGAACTCGAGCGTGCGCGGCGAGACCTCGTCGGCGTAGACCTGGTCGCCGAGCATGAGCAGGCGAGACGGCCACTCCTCCATCGGCTGGTCGCGCATGCGCAGCGCGAGCGCGCGCAGGGCGTCGACCTCGCGGCCGCGGTCGTCGTCGTCCTTGCGCAGGGCGTACGGCGGCTCGTGGGGCACCGACACGCGGCACGAGCCGAACGCGATCCGCGCCGGCTCGTCCTGCGACGGCGTCCTGATCACGCTGGGCGGGAAGCCCTCGGGCGCCGCGTCGGGCCAGACGCGCTCGCCGTCGAGGAGCACCTCGTACTCGTTGGTGCTCCCGGGCTCCAGGCCGGTGACGTGCACGAGCGCGTAGTGGTGGCCGCGCACGTGGAAGGTCTTGTGCTCGCAGCCGAGGACGTCGACGACGCACGGTCCGTCGGTCTCGACCCACACCGTCGCCTCCGTCTCGTCGACGAAGCGCAGGACGGGGCCGAGGACCAGGGCGGGCACGCGGGGACCGTACCGGCTGGGCCGTCAGAGGTCGCCGAGCTCGTGGACGCGCAGGACCACGACCTTGCCCCCGCGCAGCTTCCACGTCCACACGACGCGCCGGCGGATCGGCTCGCCCTGGAACGTCGCCTCGACGTGGCCGAACACGACGACGCTGTCGATCGTCGCGCGGACGTCGTCGGCGTGCAGCGTCAGCTCGTCCCAGGCGCGCTGCGCGTCGGCGAAGTACTCGCGCAGGCCGTCGGCCCCGTGGTACGGCTCGGTACGGCCGATGCGCGAGGTCGTCCCCGCCGGACGGATCTCGACGTCGTCGGCGACGTGGGCCAGCATCCCCTCGAGGTCGCGCCGCGCGAACGCGTCGTAGATGGCCCGCACCGTGGCGACGTCCGTGTCGCGCGCTCCGTGCGTCCCGTAGTCGTCCGTGCCCACGCCAGGCATGATGGCGGGTGACATGGCCGAGGAGACGCAGCACCGGGAGCGGACCAGCCGGGACAACGGGCTGCTGCTGCTCGCCGGGATGGCGGCGGTGATGTGGATCACCGAGATCGCCGACTCCATCGCGTTCGACCTCGACAGGTACGGCATCGAGCCGCGCCAGGTGGACGGGCTCGACGGGATCCTCTTCGCGCCGTTCCTGCACGGCGGCTTCGGGCACCTGCTCGGCAACACGATCCCCTTCCTGCTGCTCGGCTTCGCCATCGCCCTGAGCGGCCTGGCCCGCGTCGCCGTGGTGACGGCCGTCGTCGCGCTCGTCGGCGGGGCCGGGACGTGGCTGACCGGGCCGGAGAACACGGTCCACATCGGCGCCAGCGGCATCGTCTTCGGCTACGCCGCCTACCTGGTCGCGCGGTTCTGGTGGACGCGTCGGGCGCTCGACGCCGGCGTCGCCCTGCTCGTCCTAGCCGTCTACGGCACGACGCTGCTCACCGGCCTGGTGCCCACGCCCGGCGTGTCGTGGCAGGGCCACCTGTTCGGCGCGGTCGGCGGCGTCCTCGGGGCGCGGCTGCTGCACGCGCAGCGGCCGGCCGGGCGCCCCGCGCCGGCGCTCAGCGCTTCGCCGTGAAGCGCCCCGCGTTCACGCAGAGGTCGCCGGACTTGAACGTGCCGGTGACCTTGCCGCCGCGGACGGTCGCCTTGATCGTCGTCGTCTGATCCTCGACGTCCTCGGTCGGCCGGTAGGTCACCGAGAGCTTGCCGCCCTTGATGCGCGCCGAGCCCTT
>DASVRH010000169.1:0-7169 GCA_036388715.1 Solirubrobacteraceae bacterium
CGCGACAGTCGAAGGCGTACTCAAGCCGCCTCCGCACCCGGATCATCACGAACCTCGGCGAGCCGGTGGCGAAGGTGGTTCAGCCAGTCCGGGTGCCAGCCGATCTCGAGACGGTCCGCGATCATGTGAAGCGAACCGCGCGCGACCCAGCCCTGCCGTACGTCACGGCGGATCGCTGCAAGGTTGCTGCGGTCTAGCTCGATGAATCGGTCGCGCGCCTCGCGCAGGACATCCTGGTCCTCGGCCGGGGGCTCATCATCACCCGCAGGAAGAAAGTAGCGCTGCCAAGCCTCCTTGAGTTCCTGGTCGTACCGCGAGAGCTCACCCACCTCCAGCAGTCGGTCTCGCAGCCAGAGGGACCGTTGAGCAAACGCGCGGTTGTGGTCGTAGATGGACTTCCGCAGCCGCTCGCTACCCATGGCGACCAATCGAAGTTGCGCGATGAAGATGCGGTCGTCTTCGCTGACCTCTTGGTCAGTCGGCTCGGCCATGTCGAGAACGTCGATCGGCAGGTTCTCATCCCGAAGGCTGTCGGCGAGTTCGAGCAACTGGTCCTCGAGCTCGCCTGCCGTGATCCGGTCCGCGACCCCGCGCGCCACCGCATCGAGGTGCCGGATCGTGCGTTCGTGCCACCACCCGCGCAGTCGCGTGATAAGAGCAGCCCTGCGCTGCGGCTTGACGGTCTTGCGCGTGGCACGCTCTAGCGATGATCCGAGTGCAGCCGCGTTCACGCTGCCGTCGACGACCTCGATGCGTTTGAGGAACGCGGCACGCTCCGCGGAGGCGAGCCGAAGGAAAGCGGCGTAGTAGTCCGCGTTGGCTGCGCTGCTCGACTCGCGCGCGGTCCGCTCCAGCCGCTCTTGTGCCATCCCGACATCGCGCCCGTGGCCGGCGCGCAGGAACGCTGTCGCCCCGCCAGCCGCCGCGACGGACAGCAGCACGAGCCGCTCGTTGCCGGCGCCGGGCTCGGCGATCCAGTTGCTCAGGGTCTTCCAGAGGTCCGTGCTCGCGTCGGACAAGCTCCCACTCGAGTTGATGGTGTGCTTGCTCTGCCACTTCTCGGTCGCGCTGTCCGTCTCGGCGTCGTGGAAGACGATGTCGTCGAGCGTTTCGATGCTCACGGCGAAGTCGTCCTCGTCGTCCAGGCGCTCGAGTGACGCCAGGAGCGCGTAGTCGATCTGAGCCAGATAGCCGAGCGCCGACCCCGCGGCGCCAAACCTTGACGATCCCGAGTTCGTCACCCGCGCGAAGTTACCTACTCGGTCTGCTGAGCGCGACGCTCGCGGCGGCCGTGTCCGACGCGCCTCCTAGCCTTCCTCAACCCATGCGTCTCATCGTCGCCCGTTGCGAGGTCGTGTACTCCGGCCGCCTGAGCGCCCTCCTTCCCGAGGCGCTGCGGCTGCTGATGCTCAAGGCCGACGGGTCGGTGCTGGTGCACGCCGACTCGGGCGGCTACAAGCCGCTGAACTGGATGACGCCGCCGACGTGCATCGAGGAGTCCGACGGGCGGATCGTGGTGCGCAAGCTGAAGGGCGAGGACGCGCTGGACATCCGGATCGCCGAGGTGCTTTCCGACGTCACCTACGACATGGGCTCGCCCGACGACGCGCTCGGCCTGGTCAAGGACGGGGTGGAGCGCGATCTTCAGGAGCTGCTGGCCGACCAGCCCGAGTGGTGCGGCGAGGGGTTCCGGCTCGTGCGGCGCGAGTGGCCGACCGACATCGGGCCCGTGGACCTCATGTGCCGGGACGAGGAGGACGGGTGGATCGCGGTGGAGATCAAGCGCGTCGCGACGATCGACGCCGTCGAGCAGCTGCACCGCTACCTCGAGCGCATCCGGCTCGACCCGGCGATGGGTGCGTGCCGCGGGGTCCTGGCCGCGCAGGTCCTCAAGCCGCAGGCACGCGTGCTCGCCGCCGCGCGAGGGATCGCGTGCGTCGAGGTCGACCTCGCCGTCCTGCGCGGCGAGCGCGAGCCGGACCTGACGCTCTTCGCGGCCTAGCGAATTCGTCCAGCGCGCTCAAGCCCGGCGCCGACGCGCCGAGCTTCAGAGCAATGCGCCTTCGCACGCTGTGCCGTGACGAGCGGGGCTTCTCGCTCATCGAGCTGCTGGTCGTCCTGCTCATCATCGGGATCCTGGCCGCGATCGCGCTCATGTCGCTGACCAAGCACAACGTCGTGGCGATGGACGGCGAGGCGAAGTCGAACGCGCGCAACATCATCGCCGTCGTCGAGGCGTGCAACACGACCGAGCAGGACTACCGCAACTGCGAGTCCACGGACAATCCCGGCATCCGCGACGCGGGCATCGCGCTCGGCGGCGGCAAGGGGCAGGTGGTCGTGACCTCGAGCGACAAGCACTCGTTCCTCATCGTGTCTCGGTCGCGCTCGGGCAACCTCTTCAGCCTGAGCCGCACGAACGGCGGCGGCGCGGTGCGCACCTGCGTCGTCGAGCCCGGCGTCGAGCGCGGCGGCTGCTCCGCCGCGCCGAACGGCACCTGGTAGCGCGCTAGAGCGCGGCGACGAACGCGCGCAGTTGCGGCGCGGCGTCGGTCACCGGCGGCCCGTGCCCGAAGCACGCGATCGCCGGCTCGAGGTCGGCCAGCCTGCGCATCGACTGCCGGTTCTGCTCCGGGTCGACGGTGAACGGCTTGGGCGGCTGGCGCAGCCCGTAGCGCAGCGTCTTCAGCGAGAGGTTGAACCAGACGTCGCCGGCCACGAGCACGCGGTCGCTCTCCCGCCAGAACGCGATGTGGCCGGGCGAGTGGCCGGGGACGTCGAGGACGGTGAAGCCCGCGACGTCGTCGCCCTCGCGCAGCTCGCGCGCCGCCTCGACCGGCTCCCACGCGCGGTTGCGGTCCAGCAGCGGCTTCAGGCGGCTCTCGGCGGCGACGGGCTTGCCCGCGCGCGACGCGTCGGCGTCGACGGGCGACGCCCAGAACGGCACCCCGAGCGCCCGGCACACGTGGGCCGAGCCGCCGACGTGGTCGGGGTGCGCATGTGTGATCGCGTGGGCGGCGACGGTCTTGCCGGCAAGGATCTTCGCGAGCTTCTTGCCCTGCCCCTTCGTGCCGGAGTCCACGACGACGTCGCCCAGGAGATAGGCGTTGACGCCGTTGCGCGGCGTGAGGGGGATCTGCCAGAGCCCGTCGGCGACCTGATGCATGGCGCGAACCTATACCGTCGCCGCCATGTCCGACCAACCCGTCCTCACGGAGCGCCGCGACGGCGTCCTGCTGATCACGCTCAACCGGCCCGACGCGCGCAACGCCGTCAACCTCCCGCTCGCGGAGGGGGTCGCCGCCGCCCTCGACGACCTCGACGGATCCGACGACGTCTCGGTCGGGATCCTCACCGGCGCCGGCGGCGGCTTCTGCGCGGGGATGGATCTCAAGGCGTTCGTCTCCGGCGAGCGGCCGTGGGTGGGGGACCGCGGGTTCGCCGGCATCGTCCAGCGCGGGCCGCGCAAGCCGCTGATCGCCGCGATCGAGGGCTTCGCGGTGGCCGGGGGACTCGAGGTCGCGCTCGCGTGCGACGTGATCGTCGCCGGGCGCAGCGCGAAGCTGGGGATCCCCGAGGTCAAGCGCTCGCTCGTCGCCGCGGGCGGCGCGCTGCTGCGGCTGCCGGCGCGGATCCCGTTCGGGCTGGCGATGGAGCTCGCGCTGACCGGCGACCTCATCACCGCCGAGCGCGGGGCGGAGGTCGGACTGGTCGACCGCCTGGCCGACGACGGCGGCGCGGTCGACGACGCGATGGCGCTGGCCGCGGCGATCGCCAAGAACGGGCCGCTGGCGCTGACGGCGACGAAGGAGATCCTCCTCTCCCAGCGCGACTGGAGCCAGGAGGAGTTCTGGGCGAAGCAGGGCGAGATCTCCGGCCCCGTCTTCGGCTCGAACGACGCCCGCGAGGGCGCGATCGCCTTCAGCGAGAAGCGCGATCCGAACTGGACGGGGACATGACCGTCACGACGAGGCGCCTCGCCCCTCCGCGGTCGCGGAACTCGCACAGGTAGATCCCCTGCCACGTGCCGAGGGCGAAGCGGCCCTCGGCGACCGGGATCGAGACGCTGAAGCCGACCAGCGATCCCTTGATGTGCGCCGGCATGTCGTCATCGCCCTCGAGCGTGTGCGTCCAGTACGACGCCCCCTCAGGGACCGCCCGGTCGAACCAGCTCGCGAAGTCACGGCGGACGTCGGGGCTGGCGTTCTCGTTCAGCGTCAGCCCGGCCGAGGTGTGCTGGAGGAAGACGTGGGCGAGCCCGACCTCGACCTCCCGCAGCTCGGGCAGCGCCGACTCCACCTCGTCGGTGACCAGGTGGAAGCCGCGCGGGCGCGGCTTCAGGGTGATCTCGCGCTGAAGCCAGATGCCCGGCACTCTGCCATGTCGACGCGGTCGCCTTGGAACCGGACGCCCTCGGCCCGCAGCAGCCCCTTCTGGCGCGCGCCCTTGGCGAGGCTGCCGTCGGCGCGCACGACGCGCCACCACGGCACGTCGGGCTCGTGCGACTCGCTCAGCACGCGGCCGGCGTGGCGGGGCGCGCCGGGGGTCACGTCGCCGTAGGCGGCGACCTTGCCCTCCGGGATGCTGCGGATCCTGTCGAGGACTTCGGCCACGTCCATCGCGCGGGTAGTGTGCCGCCTCGATGACGTATTCGTTGGTCGCGCGCGATCCCGACACCGGCGAGTTCGGCGTCGCCGTGCAGTCGCACTGGTTCAGCGTCGGCAGCGTCGTGCCGCACGTGCGCGAGGGCGTCGGGGCCGTGGCCGCGCAGTCGGTCCCCGACCCGACGCACGCGGGCAAGATCCTCGACCGCCTCGGCGACGGCGCGTCGCCCGAGGAGGCGTTGGAGGCCGTGCTCGCCGGCGACGAGGGCGTGACGATGCGCCAGCTCGCGGTGGTCGACGCCTCCGGGCGCGTCGCCGTCCACACCGGCGACGCGTGCATCGCCGAGGCGGGCCACGTGATCGGCGACGGCTTCTCCTGCCAGGCGAACATGATGGCCCGCGCGACGGTGTGGGACGCGATGGCCTCGGCGTTCTCGTCGTCGTCCGGCCCGCTGGCCGAGCGGCTCGTGACGGCGCTGGAGGCCGCCGAGGCCGAGGGCGGCGACCTGCGCGGCCGGCAGTCGTCGGCGCTCGTCGTGGGCGGGATCGACCTGCGCGTCGAGGACCATCCCGATCCCGTCGCCGAGCTGCGGCGGGTGCTCGTGCTGCGGCGCGCGTACGAGGCCGCGTCCGAGGGCGACGAGCTGATGGCGGAGGGAAGGATCGAGGAGGCGGCACCGCTCTATGAGAGCGCGGCGTCGCTCGCGCCCGACAACCACGAGCTGCTGTTCTGGGCCGGGCTCGCCGCGGCGCAGGCGGGCGACATGGAGCGCGGGCTGGAGCAGGTCCGTCGCGCGATCGAGCTCCAGCCGACGTGGCGCGAGCTGCTCGGCCGGCTCGGCCCCGAGCACGCGCCGGCGGCGGCCGCCGTGCGCGACGCGCTCGGGTGACCCTGGATCTCCTCCGGCCGTACGGCTTCGGCGAGCTGCTCGCCGTCTCGCTGCGCACGTGGGTGCGCCACCTCCCGCTGTTCCTCACGCTGGCCCTGATCGTCGTGGCGCCGCTGTACGTGCTGCTCGACTGGCAGGTGTACGACCTCGAGCAGATGCCGGGCGGCTGGGCGTACTTCGCCAGCACGCTGGAGCACGGCGTCGTGATCCCGGCATTGGTCACGGCGATGCACGTGGTCGCCGTGCAGGATCTCGGGCGCGGCGAGCGGCCGCGCATCGGCCACGCGGCCGCGGTCGCGGTGCGGCTCGCGCCCAGGTTGATGCTCGTCGTGCTGCTCTACGCCGCGCTCATCGGGCTCGGCATCTTGGCCTGCATCATCCCCGGGCTGATCGCGTTCGTGCGGCTGTTCTTCGCGCCGCAGGCGGCCGTCGTCGACGGCTCGGGCGTGTACGACTCGCTGCACGACAGCGGCGAGCTGACCGGCGAGGGCCGGTGGGTGCGGACCGGCGCCGTGCTCGTGCTGCTGTCCGTCGTCGGCTACGGCATCAACGCCGGGGCCGGGGCGCTGCTCGCGGAGGTGGGGAGCGACGCCGTGGCCGTCGTGCTCGGGATCCTCCAGGTGTCGGTCGTCATCTCGCTCTGGGCCCTCGTGGGGACGCTGCTGTTCTTCGACCTGCGCGCGCGGCGGCGCGCCAATCCCCCCGCGGCGGCGGCCGGTTCGCTACAACTGACCGGTGTCGACCCCCGCGAGCACGGACGCCGCGACCCTGCGTGAGGAGCTCCTCGGCGCCCTGATGAAGGGCGACGCGGCGCTGGCCGAGCTGATCGCGCTCGACGCCGTCACCGAGGACGGGATGAGCGTCACCACGCTGTACGTCGACGTCCTCGCGCCCGTGCTCGAGGAGATCGGGCACCGGTGGGAGGGCGGCGCGCTGAGCGTGGCCGACGAGCATCTGGCGACCGGCATCGCCCACTCGGTCATGCGGCTCGTGGGGCGGGCGGCGACGCGGCGGCCGCGGCGCTCTCGCGAGCGGGTGCTGCTCGCGGCGATCGGGAACGAGTCGCACGTCGTCGGCCTGCGGATGATCGCCGACCTCGCCGAGGGCGCGGGCTTCGACGTCCAGTTCCTCGGCGCGGCGGTGCCGGTCGAGTCGCTCGGGGACATCGTGGCCAAGCACCAGCCGGACATCGTCGGGCTCAGCGTGACGATGGCGGCGTCGGCCGAGCAGCTCGCGCTCGCGCTGGAGGAGATCGCGTGCTCGGGCCATCAGGTGCGCGGGGTCCTCGTCGGCGGCGCGGGCATGCCGGAGGGGTTCGACGGAGGCCCGAGCGTGCGCGCGGCCGCCGATGCCCGCGAGGCGATGAACGCGCTCGAGCAGCTCGCCGCCTGACCGCATTCTTCGCCGTCTCTTCGCTCGCGTCGCGAGGCTCGGCCCATGCCTGCGGCCTCCCTGCTCCCGCCGCGCGCGCTGCGACTGCTCGGCGACGAGCGGCTCGCGGTCCTCGCCGCGGAGGGCGACGACTCCGCCTTCGCCGCGATCTACGCGCGCCACCACGTCGCGCTGCTGCGCTACTGCCGCTCGATCGTCCGCGACGAGCACGACGCCCTCGACGCGCTGCAGAGCGCGATGCTCAAGGCGCTGGTCGCGCTGCGGCGCGACGGGCGCGGGGACG
>DASVRH010000170.1:0-22279 GCA_036388715.1 Solirubrobacteraceae bacterium
GCCGCCACGCGCGCCTCGCCGGCCGCCGCCCGTGCCGCGTCGAGCGCCTGCCGCGCCGAGGCGACGGCGGCGTCCGCGGTGGCGAGCTTCGCCGCGCCGCCGGGCTCGCGCGGGTCGACGCGCCGCGCCGTCGCCGCCCGCTTCGCACGCTCGCGCTCCAGCGCCGTCGCCCGGGCGGCCGTCTCCTCGCGCGCGGCCTCCTCGGCGGCCGCGGCGTCCCGCATCTCCTGGTGTGCGCCCGGCAGGTCAGGCACGCCCGCTCCTCCGCGTCATCGCAGCATCTCCCGGGCGTGCACCGCCACGAGGACCGGCGACTGGTAGAGCACGTACGCGACGTCGGCCGACGTCATCTGCGCGTTCCACGCGACGAAGCGGTCGTCCTCCCACTGGACGCGCTTCTCGACCACGTCGGGCGCGGTCGGCTCGACGAGCGGCGGCGACGTGACCTGCGCCCCCACGGGGATGAACGCGGCGCTGGCCGGCGCCACGTCGGGCCAGGCGAGGTCGTTCCAGACGTTGAGCGCGCCGTCGCGCTCGAGGTCGAGGCCGAAGCGCGGCTCGCCGGGGCGTTCGCGCAGCACGAAGAACCAGCCGGCGTCGTCGTCGTCGTCCTCCCCGCTCCCGCCGCGGGCCGCCGCCGCCGTGAGGTCGAACCCGAAGAACGTGATGTCGGGGTCGACCTTCGCCTCGTAGAGCGGCGTGCGCACGATCGAGCGCGGCGGGTCGGCCTCCTGCGCGGGGCTGAGCCTGACCAGGCGCCGCTCGGCGTCCTGGTCGATGTGGCCCTGGTCGTCGCGCACCCACTCGGCCCGGTTCGCGTAGACGACGCACGTCGGGTACTTCTTCAACAGCTCGCCGCGGATGGCCAGCACGACCTCCTCCTCGGAGGCGCCTCCCTCCTCGCGGTGGTCGTGGTCGCCGAGCGCCGAGTGGCGGGCCCAGTGGTGCAGGGGCGGGATGTCCCGCAGCCGCTCGCGGCGCTCGTCCTGGTCCTCGTCGGCTGGGCCCAGGTAGGCGGTCACGTCCCAGAACTGTCGGAACGGTGAGCCGCGCTGGTCGGTCGGGTACTCGCGCCAGAGCAGCTCGCGCGCCATCTCGTGGTTGAGGCCCGTCATGTAGGCCTCGATGAACCGCTGGTTGGTCTCGAGCAGGGTGATGCTGTTCTGCTCGATCAGGTTGAGGTTCGGGACGAAGAGCTCGGTCGAGATGTCCGACAGCGGCTTGTACATCGGCACGTCGATGACCGGATAGGCCATCGCCTCCACGAAGCGCTCGACGATCAGCTCCTCGAGCCGCGCGGGGACGTGGATGCCGGCCAGCACGCGGCGCGGGATCGTGCGGTCGGGGTCGAGCACGTGCACGAGGCCCTCGGCGAGGCCGTCGAGGTCGAGCGGCCGGCGCGGAGGCCGCTCCGCCGTCTTCCTCGAGCCGACCAGCGTGCGCGCGGCGTCGTCGAGCGCCTCCTTGTAGCGCTTGCCCGTCGCGCTGTCGGATGCGCCGGGGGTCAGCGGCGGCGTGTCGGGCCGTGGCTGCGTGAGCTCGAAGCCGGGCACGGTGGGAAGCGCGGCGACCGCCTCCGGTGTGACCGTCTCGTCGACCACCTCGACGGTGACCGAGACGGGGTCGTGCGGCTTCCACAGCGCCCCCGCGCCGCCGCGCCACAGGAAGGCGAGCAGGAGCAGGATCAGCACGACGAGGACGATCACCCCGAGCAGCCACGCGCCGATCGCGAACAGCACGACGGCGAGCACCAGCAGCACCGCCACGAGGATGGGGAGCCAGCGCCGGGCGAAGATCGCCAGCCAGCGCCGCCGCCGGCGCTCGGCCTTGGGCAGGACCGTCTCGGCGATGTCGGCGACCGTCCCGACACCGGGCGGCGACACCTTCGGCGGCGCGGCGGCGACCTCGCCGGCGGCGAGCTTGGGAAGCAGCGCCGCCACCTCGCCGCCGCCGAGGCCGACGCCGCGGACGAGCCGCGAGCGCGGCCGGATGACCCGGCGCATCGGCGCGGAGACGGCGGTGGCCCCGAGCAGGCTCGTGGCCGTCGCGTGCTTCGCCGTGACGCCGCCGACCAGCGCGCGCGCCTGCGCCGGGGCGGTGAGCGAGAGCACGGTCCCCGCCAGCGACAGGTTCCCTTCGAGATGGCGGGCGTGCAGCCGGCCGCTGACCTCGCGCCCGAGCTGCCCGAGCCGGACCCGGCGGTTGGCCTCGAGGATCTCGCCGACCTGCTCCCACGCCGCGGCCATGTACTCCTCCTGGCGCGTCTGGACGACCTTCGTCCCGAAGCCGGCGGAGACGCGGAAGCGCGGGTCGAGGTTCAGCTCGTGGACCCAGTTGTCGTCCGGCGCCGCCGGGCTGCCGTCGCGCTCGGTCAGCAGGCGCGACGTCAGCGAGTGCCAGCGGCCGTAGAGCGGTGGGGCGATCAGCGGGTCGGGGTCGGCCTGCTCGCCGGTGGCGAGGTCGTCGGCGAGGTCGACGAAGGCGGCGAGCGCGGTCTGGAAGGCGTGCGGGTACGGCGTGTCCCAGTCCTCGTAGCGCTTCGCCTGGGCGCGCTCGGCCGTGCTCAGGCTGACCTCCGGCACGCGCAGCGCGCCGCCGAGCCGCAGGACGCCCTTCAGCGCGGGGTCGGCGATCGGCGGCAGGCCCGACCCGGGGCGCAGGACGTCCATGTTGCGGGTCCCGACGCGCGGGTCGAGCGGCCTGGGCTGGAGCAGGCGGACGAGCTGCTCGAAGTCGCCGGCGGTCCCGGTGCGGAAGAACCAGCGGTGGTAGACCGGGAGGCGGTCGGCGTCCGGGCGGCCGTTGTAGGCGGCCCACGCCGACGTGGTCGCGCTCGGCGAGTCGGCCGGGTCCCCGCCGAGCCCGGCGAGCCGGCCGGTCTCGAACGTCGGGACGACGAACGCGTGGTAGGCCCGGTTCTCCTCCAGGCGCCGCGGGCAGACGAGCCGCGACAGCGCGACGTCGGGGTCGCTCGCGAGCGCCGGCGCGAGCTGCGCGAGCACGCCGGTGACGTCGTCGGTGGCCACGGCGCCGCCGAGGCCCCGGTCGACGTGCACGTGCGCCCAGGCCCACAGCTCGTCGGCGGGCGGGAGCTTCGCGAAGTCGCCCGCGGCGATCACCGGGAGCGGCTTGCCGGGCAGCGTGCCGGCGTCCTCGAACTCGCCCTCCTCGAGCACCACGAGGCTGAGCCAGGGCCGCAGGCGCTTGCGCGCCCCGTGCGGCGCGGTCGGCGTGTAGCGCCACGGGAAGTCCTCGTCGTAGAACTCGACGAACGCGAGGTAGTTCGGCTCGAAGTTCGTGATCCAGTTGCGCGGCTCGGTCCGCACGATCGCGCGCGTGTCGATCCCCACGACGTCGCCCGGGCCGTACAGCGCGACCGGGCGCGTGACGTCCTGTGTGGCGTCGGGGCCGCCGGCGACGCGCTTGCCGGTCACCCGCACGCCGACGTCCACCGTCGCCCGCTCGGCGTCGACGGCCGCGAAGTCCTCCGCGGTGACCTTGTTCGCGATCCCGGTGCGCAGCCAGGGCAGGAACGTGTAGGCGCCGGACGGGCTCACGCGTTCACCTCGGCGGCGTGGAGGACCTGGAGCGTGCCCGCGAGCGCCGGCTGCGCGCCGACCTGCGCGGCGAGGTACTCGTGGGCGAGCGCCTCGCTCGCGAACATCGTGGTGCCGGCGGCGAGCGTGTTGTCGACCGTCGACGCGACCGCGTAGCTGTCGCCCGTGATCGCGATCCTGTCGTCGAACGGCTGGACGAGCTTCTGCTGCGCGGCCGACAGGACGTTGAGGTGCAGGCTGTTGCCGTCGAGGAAGTGCGTGAAGAGCAGCAGCGCCAGCGGCTCGAAGCGCCGGCGCCGCCGCCGGAACTGGTTGTCGATGACGATCTCCTCGTAGCGCAGCGAGCGCAGGACGGCGCGGCTGGCCGCCATCTCGTCGTCGCCGACGGAGAGGCCGAGGCCCGCGTGCTGGGCCTCGAACGCGGCGCGCGAGAGCTTCTCGGCGTCGCTCATCTCCTTGAACTGCGCCAGCGGGAAGCGCTCGTCGAGGTCGCCGCGCTCGACGAACGCGTTCGTCGCCGGCGCGAGGCTGAGGTGGTTGACGTCGCCCGCGCGCTGGCTGCCGACCTTGTCGATCGTGAGGTCGAGCGGCACCGCGCGCTGGCGCACCTCGAGCGTGCCGAGCGGGTGCAGCACGAGCTCCTCGGGCGTCGCCTCGAACGCGCGCAGCGAGACGAGCAGGTTGTTGCCCGGCGGCAGCTGCGCCTTCCACGCCTCCGCCTTGCCGAGCGCCTCGACGACGATCGGCAGGACGTCGATCGGCGCCATCGCGGTGTCGCGCTGGTCGCCCCACGTGATGTCGAAGTCGGCCTCGATGTCGAAGAACAGCAAGGAGATCGACCCGGTCCCGCGGGCCCGCCACGGCGTCGGGCCCGACAGCTCGAAGTGCAGGCGGATCGAGAAGACGCCGACGCCGAACGCCTTGAGCGACACCGACGCGGAGATCTCGATGACGAACGAGAAGGGCGAGAAGCGGAAGAGCGCGTCGAAGCCGATGTGGCCCTGGAGGCTGAACCCGCTGAAGCCGAAGAACAGCTCCGCCGACGCGCCGAACTGGGCCGTGTTGCTCGTGACGGCGAAGTAGCCGGAAACGCGGATGCGCGCGGCCGACTGGTTGAGGATGTCGATCGAGACGCGCCGCGGCGAGGGGAACGGCAGCGGCGGCGGCGTGAACTGCGGATGGAAGCCGCCGACGCTGAGCACGAAGTTCGCGTCGTCGCCCCACGCGACGAGCAGCCCGAGTTCGCCCTCGATCGTCATGAAGAGGATGCGCGACTCGAACAGCGAGGCGAAGAAGTAGAGCCGCTGGCGGTCGAACTCCAGCGCGCCGGCGAAGTTGACCTGCAGGACGACGAGCGCCGCGTCCTGCGTCGGCAGCGCGATCTTGATGACGCCGACGATCGCGATGTTGCCGGGGATCTCGATGATCACGCCGACCGACGCGGTGATCAGCGGCGGCGTCCCCCACCCCAGCTTGACCATCGGGCCGATGAGGAACTTGCCCTCCTGCGGCGGGAACAGCGCGCGCAGGTCGCTGAGGATGCGGGGCGCGTTCGCGATGACGTCGCGCGGGAACATCACCGACTCGACGGCGTTGGTCCGCACGCCCTCCATCAGCGCCTGGAGGTTCATCGTGCGGTTGAACCCGACGAGCCCGCCGACGCCGAGCAGGACGAAGCCGAACCCGAGCTGGATCCCGGTCCCGAACTCGGCGGTGATGATGATCAGCAGCGAGAAGCCCGGCCGGCCGTCGGGCATCCGCGTGTTGATCAGCGCGATCGCCTTGACCGTGACGATCTCGGCGAGCATCAGCTCGAGCGCGCCGGCGTACTCCCCCTTCTCGGCGTCGATGAACAGGTAGCCGCCGCCGCGGACCACGCCGACGTCGAGCGACAGGCCGACCCCGTTCGGCGGCTTGAAGCCGACGTCGAGCTGGACGGGGCCGAGGTTGCCGTCCTGCGCGGGCGGGAACGAGACGACGATCTCCGCCCCGATCCGCTCGACGACGGCGGCGAGCGGCCCGAGCGCGCCCTTGATGTCGGTGCTCAGGGCGATCGGGAAGCCCCCGTCGCGCATCCCGAGCTGGAGCGTGATCGCGGTGATCTCGATCGGGCCGAGCGCGATGTGCGCCGGCAGCTGGATCTCGAGCGCCCCGCTGCCCGTGAAGGTGATGCCGGTGCCGGCGCGCCAGCGGAACCCGACGTCGAAGTCGGCCTCCAGCCCGATGTCGCCGAGGAGCGTGCCGATGAAGCCGTCCGCGCCGCCCAGCGAGATGACGAGCTTGCCGCCCTGGACGCGGCCGTCGACGCCGAAGTCGCCGCTGGCCGGGCCGCTCGGGACGGCCCAGGCGAACTCCGCCGCGATCGCGCCGCCGATGCGCTGCGCCTCGAGGCGGCTGCCGCCGGGGGCGCCGAGGATCGTCACCGCGGTGGCGGGCGGCTCCGGCACCTTCGCGACGCCCGCCGAGAGCGTCCCCTGCACTGAGCCGGAGGGCGGGATCAGCGAGAACGTCGCCGGCGGCTGGATGCGCAGGCCGACGGCGGCCTGGACGCTGCCGCCGACGGTGAACTCCAGCTCGAGGCCGCTGCCGAGCGGGATCGTCAGCGACCAGCCCTCCGCGAGGCCCGCGACGATCTTCCCCTCCAGCCCGGGCGGGTTGACGCCGGTCGTCGGCTCCAGCGTGGCCAGCGGGAACTGGAGGCCGGGGCGGGGCGGGGCCTCCGTCGTGTAGCGGGCCACCGGCAGGCGGAGCGCCGCGAGCAGCTCGTGCAGCCGGTCGATCAGCGCGCCGCCGTCGAAGCCGGGGTCGCCCCACGCGTAGAGGTCGTGGATGAGCGAGCCGGGGTCCTGCATGACCGTGCCGAGCCGGTCGAGCCGCAGCGTCTTGAGCGTCCCCTCCGGCAGCAGCGGGTCCGACGAGCCGACGTTCTGCCGCGTGCGCTCGACGACGCCGAGCAGCGCCAGCACCCCGGTGGCCGCGGGCGCCTCGCGCTCGAAGAACTCCACGAGCATGCGCTGGAGGAGGTTCGCGGGCAGGTCCGCGACGAACGCCGACAGGTCCGCCGGGTCGATGCCGGGGACCGCGCCGCCGACCGCCGAGAACTCGGTGGCGATGCCGTCGAGCGAGTCGATGAGGACCACGATCTGCGCGGCCAGCGGCACGGACTTCGCCACGATCTCCGCCGCCTCGGCGTCCGCCTCCAGCGCCGCGGCCAGGTCGGTCACGAGGTCGGGCAGCCGGGTCGCGGCGGTCGCGGTCGCGCCGAGCGCGCTGCGCAGCTGCGGGCTCAGCGAGTCGGGCCCGAGGTACAGGCCCATCTCGCCCAGGAAGCGCATCGCGTTCTCCGGCTGGAGGTCGCGCGCGAGCGGCTCGAGCGCGCCGGAGAGGACGGTGACGACGCGCTCGAAGGTGCCGGGCTCAGTCGGCATCGTCGTCCCCATCGGCGAGCGCCCGCACGGCGGCGACGAGCAGCAGCAGCGGCAGCGCGAGCAGCGTCAGCGCGGCCTCCGCGAGGAGCAGCGCGATCAGCGCGGCGTGGCGGGCGCCCCGCGGCGTCAGCGGGCGCGTGACCGCGTCGGCGGCGGCGATGGCGGCGATCGCCGGGCGCACCAGCGCGTCTCGGGCCGCCACCCGGGCACGGCGGTGGCGGGCCAGCCACCCGGCGAGCGCGGGGCTGAACGAGTAGTAGACGCGGTTGACGGCGAGCACGAACCGGCGCCCGCCGCCGGTGGCCTCGAAGAGCTCGACCCGCAGCCGGCGCAGGTAGACCACGCCCGGCTCGGCGGCGGAGCCGAGCGCCGCCGTCGCCACCGCGCACTCCTTCTCGAGCGGGGGGTCGTCGATCGGCGTGGGTGGCGGCTCGGCGAGCTGGATGAACCGCGCCATCGTGCACGGCCGCCCGGTGGTGTCGACGATCCACAGCATGTAGTAGCCGGGCGGCGCCTCGTTGCGATTCGTCGGCGCGGTCACGTTGAGGACGTTCGTCCCCGCGGTCTTCGTCAGCTCGACGTAGCGCTGCTCGGTGTCGGTGTGGTGGGTCGGCGCGCCGGGGCGCATGAACGCGACGTCGCGGATCGCGGCGGCCTGGTTGGTCAGGACCTGGAAGGTGTCGCCGTAGAACACCTGGGTGACGTCGGCGCCGGACTTCTGCACCTTGTCGATGGCCGGACGGGCGCCGAGGTGCATGTACGGCGGCTCGAAGATCTCGAAGTCCTTGCGGTTGAGCGGTATCGAGGTGTACCGCGGCCCGTTCCACCCGGGGTCGGCGCCCGCGGCCGGGGGATACGGGAGCGTCGGCTCCACCGCGTTGGGGTCGGCGCCGCCGGCGGCGAGCACGCGGCCGTCCGGCAGCAGCAGGGCGACCGAGTGGTACATGCGCGGGTGCTTCATCACCGCGCGCTCCTCGAAGACCTGCGTCGCCGGGAGGTAGGCCTCCGACTCGGTGCTGGGCGTCGTGCCCCCCGCGTTGCTGAGCCACTTGTACCGGTCGTGCCCGCCGCACACGAGCACCGTCTTGTCGGGCAGGAGGACGAGGTGGCCGTTCGTGCGCCCGTTGACCATCGAGTGCGTCGTGTCGGTCCACGTCGGCGGCGTGGCCATCGTGTCCATGATCTCGGTGCTGAACGAGTCGAACAGGTCGTGCACGTGGTCGTACGAGGCGGCTGCGTTGACGCGGACCGTCGGCAGGTTCGCCGGTGCCGCCGTCTCTGCGATCGTGCCGCCGACCACGAGGACCTTGCCGGCGCTCGCGGGCGGCAGCAGCACGCTCATGCCCTCCTCGCGCCGAGGCTGGATCGGCCGGTTCCCGGCGTACGACGTCCAGGTTCCCGCGGTGGGGCTCGTCATCAGGAACGACCGCGTGTCGACGTCGTCGATCTCGAGGCCCCAGTTCGTGTGCGAGTAGAAGACCTTGCCCTGAGGATTGAGGTGCAGCCCGGGATAGAGGGGAAGCCGGAACGTCCCGCCGCTCACCAGAGACGGCTTGAAGTTCGGCGGCGCGATCACCTCCATGACGTCGGCGATGTTCCCGGGGACGGCCGGCGCTCCGTACTCGCGGCGGCCGGACACCACGAGGACCCGCCCGTTCCCGAGCAGGACCGCGGTCGGGTACCAGCGCCCCTGGACCAGCGGGTCGGGCTTGCGGTCCCACGTCTCGCTGACGGGGTCGAACGTGCAGATCGTGCGCGCGCCGCGGCTGCCGTGCCCGCGGAAGTCGGGGTCCGAGCCGCCGACGGCGAGGATCTTGCCGTCGGCGATCTGGACGTAGTGGCAGCAGAAGAGGTCGATCCCGGCGGGGAACGGGACGCGCTTGAGCGTGTGGTTCGGCGCCGGCGACGCCGACGCCTTGACGGTGAGCACGTAGCTGTGCGTCGCGTAGTGCGAGAGCTCGACGTGGCCCGAGAAGACGAGGATCTTGCCCGTGTGCATGAGCACCGCGTGCAGGACGAACAGGCCGCGCGTGTCGGGGATCGTGTGCGGGCCGTGCGGCGGTGGCACGGTGTCGCTGATCGTGGGCGTCGGCGACGGGACGGCGAAGGTCCCGTAGTCCACCCACCGCCCCACCGCCGAGAGCGGCGGTGACGGCGGCGGCGGCGGGACCGGGGGCATCAGGCCGGGTGGGTGTAGGTGAACCGGCCGCGCATCGCCGCGCGGCCGGTGACCTGGATGTCGAAGCCCTGGCCCGGCATGTCGACGCGGAAGCGCGAGGTGCGGCCGACCTCGGCCGGGGTCCCGAGCACCTCGCTCAGGCGCCCGTGCTCGAGCTCGGTGATCTCCTCGTCGGCGCCCACGAGCACCTCGCCGTCGCCCGTGACGGCGCGGCCGACGGTCACGCTCATCGTCCGGCCGACGGTCTCGACCGCGATCGGCGCGGCCTCCACGGACTCGAGGAAGCCGAGCAGCGTCTCGAGCTCGGCCAGCGGGCCGCCGAGCTTCCCGCTGAAGAGCCTGCCCAGGACGTCGCGCTGCTCCTCGGTCGCCTGCTCGGCCACGAAGATCCGGACGGTCTGCCCGCCGGTGTCGCGGTGGCCGGCGTGGAACGACAGGCTGACGACGTTCAGCCCGGCGACGTCCCGGCCGTCGACCTCGCCCTCGTCGATGGCCCAGGCGAAGACGCCCGTGCAGCGGTCCTCGTTGGGCGGGAGGCCGACCCAGCAGGGGCAGATCGTGAAGCAGTCGCACAGCTCGACGAACGTCCCCGACAACGAGTACGGCATCTCCCGACCCATCCAACCGGGCCGGGGCCGCTACGTCAACACTTCTTTTTCGGAGCGAAGGTCGTTGCGCGGTTCACAACCTGCGGCGGAGGTCCTCCACGAGATCCTCCGCGGCCTCCACGCCGCAGCTCAGGCGCACGAGGTCCGGCGGCACCGCGGCGGCCGAGCCCTCGACGGACTGGTGCGTCATCGCCTGCGGCACCTCGATGAGCGACTCGACGCCGCCGAGCGACTCCGCGAGGGTGAAGATCTCGGTCGACGAGGCGATCTCGACCGCCCGCGGGTGGCGGAAGGAGACCATGCCGCCGAACCCAGGCCAGCGGACGTCCTCGACGCCCTCCTCGCGCAGCATCTCCACGACGGCTCGCGCGTTCTCGGTGTGCGCGGCGACGCGCAGGTGCAGGGTCCGCAGCCCGCGGTGGACGAGGAAGCAGTCGAAGGGGCCGGGCACCGCGCCGACCGACATCTGCACGAAGCGGACCTCGCGGTGCAGAGCCTCGTCGGCGACGACGAGCGCGCCTCCGATCACGTCCGAGTGCCCGCCGAGGTACTTCGTCGTCGAGTGCATCACCGCGTCGGCGCCGAGCTCGAGGGGGCGCTGGATCGCGGGCGTCGCGAAGGTGTTGTCGACGGCGACGATCGCCCCGCGCTTCGCGGCCACGATCGCCTCGATGTCGACCGTGTTCAGCAGCGGGTTGGTCGGCGTCTCGACCCAGATCACCCTCGTCGTGTCCCGCACCGCGCGCGCGACGGCCTCCGGCTCGCTCTGGTCGACGAGGTCGTACTCGAGGCCGAACCGGCTGAGGATCTTGTCGACGAGCCGGTAGGTCCCGCCGTACAGGTCGCCGGGCAGGATCACGTGGTCGCCGGCGCTCGTCGCGGCGGTCAGCAGCGCGTGGGTGGCCGCCATGCCGGAGCTGAACGCCGTGCCGAGCCCTCCCTCCAGCTCGCCGAGCGCCTTCTCGAGCGCCGCTCGCGTGGGGTTGCCCGCGCGCGAGTAGTCGAAGTCCTCGACGTACTCGCCCGGGCTCGGCTGGGCGTACGTCGACGTCGCGTGGATCGGCGGGATGACCGACCCGTACGTCGGGTCCGGGGCGAGCCCCGCGTGGACGGCCCTGGTGCCGAACTTCACCTTGCGAGCGCCTCGAGGAGGTCGGCGCGGGTCACGACTCCCGCGGCGCGGCCGTCGACCGTCACGAGCAGGGCGCCGCGCTCGCCGGCGAGCAGCGAGACGGCCTCGGTGGCGGCGTCGTCGGCGGCGACCGCCGGGAACGGCGGCTCCATCACGTCGACGACCTCGGCGTCGAGCAGCCCCGTGTCCTCGACCGCGTGCTTGAGCAGGCCGCGCTCGCCCACGCTGCCGACGACCGCGCCGGCGTCGTGCGTGGAGACGACCGGGAGCTGGGAGACGCGGTGCTCGTGCAGCAGGGCGACCGCGTCGCGGACCTTGTCGTGCGCGCGGACGGTCACGAGCGGCGGCACCTCGCCGCTCTCGTGCTTGCGGCGCAGGACCTCGCCGACCGACATCTCGCCGCTCGGGCGCTCGAGGAAGCCGTACTGCGTCATCCAGGCGTCGCTGTAGATCTTCGAGAGGTAGCTGCGCCCGCCGTCGGGGAGGATCACGACCATCAGCGCGTCGGGGTCCTCGATCGTGGCCGCGGCCTCGAGCGCGGCCTGCACGGCGAGCCCGCCGCTGCCGCCCGTGAGGATGCCCTCCTCGCGCGCGAGCCGGCGCGTCATGAGGAAGCTGTCCTTGTCCGAGACGGTGACCCAGCGGTCGACGATGTCGCGGTCGAAGGTCTCGGGCCAGAAGTCCTCGCCGACGCCCTCGACAAGGTAGGGGTGCACGTCGTCGTTGGAGTAGATCGAGCCGACGGGGTCGGCGCCGACGATCTCGATCGCCGGGTTCATCTCCTTGAGGTAGCGCCCCGTGCCGCTCACCGTGCCGCCGGTGCCGACGCCGACGACGAGGTGCGTGATGCGCCCGGCCGTCTGCTCCCAGATCTCGGGGCCGGTCGTCCGGTAGTGCGTCTCCGGGTTGGCCCGGTTGCGGTACTGGTTGGGCTGGAAGGCGCCGGGGATCTCCTCGGTCAGCCGATCGGCGACGCGGTAGTAGGACTGCGGCGAGTCGGGCGCGACGTCGGTGGGCGCGACGATGACCTCGGCCCCGTAGGCGCGGAGGAGGTCGATCTTCTCGCGCGACATCTTGTCCGGCATGACGGCGATGACGCGGTAGCCCTTCAGGCGGGCGGCGATCGCGAGGCCGGTGCCGGTGTTGCCGCTCGTCGGCTCGACGATCGTGCCGCCGGGCTTCAGGTGCCCGTCGCGCTCGGCCGCCTCGATGAGCGAGATCGCGACGCGGTCCTTGATCGAGCCGCCGGGGTTCAGCGCCTCGACCTTGGCGACGATCTGCGGCTCGACGCCCGCGCCGACGTGCGGCAGGCGCACGAGCGGGGTGTCCCCGATCGCGTCGAGGATGGACGGGAGGATCTTCGGCTCGACCCCGAGCCCCTTGGTGTCTTCGCTCACGCCGCGCATGTCGCGAGTGTACGACTCATGCGGTCATTCGTCCGCATGTCCGAACATCGTGCGATGATTCCGCGTGATGCCGAATTTTCCTCAGCTGGATGCGGTGGATCGGGCGATCCTCGAACACCTGAGCGTCGACGCGCGGATGCCGAACAACCGCCTCGCCGAGAAGGTCGGCCTCGCGCCGTCGACGTGCCTGGCCCGCGTGCGCGCGCTGCGCGAGGCGGGCGTCGTGCGCGGCTTCCACGCCGAGATCGACCTCGGCGCGCTCGGCCGCCCGCTCCAGGCGATGATCGCGGTGCGCCTCGCCGTCCACGCGCGCGGGCAGATCGACGACTTCACCGACCACGTCCGCGCGCTCCCCGGCGTGCTCAGCATCTTCCACATGACCGGGCAGACCGACTACCTCGTGTGGGTCGCCGCGGCCGACGCGCAGGACCTCCGCGAGTTCGTCGTCGACCACCTGGCGACCCACCCCGCCACCGCCCACGCGGAGACGTCGCTCATCTACGAGCATCGAAGAGGCCCGGGGATCTGGGGCGCCGCCGACCCGGCGCACTGAGCGCTAGGCGCTGGCGTTCCACCCCACGTCGTCGCCGGTCTCGAGCTTGTGCCAGAAGGTCACGTCCGGCGGGCTCGTCACGCCGGCCGACTGCATCAGCGGGCCGATCTGCTCCTGCGCCTCGCCGAAGAACGCCTGGAAGTTCTCGGGCGCCGGCCACTCGTCGATCGCCATGAACTCGCCGTCGCTCCCGTAGAACCGGTGCGCGATGAGGTCGTGGCTCTTGGCGAGCTCGAGGATCTGCCGCAGCGTGTCCGCGTGCTCCTTGGCCGTGGCCTCGAACTTCGCCGGATCGCCCTGCACCCGCATGGTCATGATCACCGACATGCCGCTCTCCTTCTCTCGCTCGTGAGCGAGCCTACGCAGATCAGCGCAGGCGGCGCCAGACCTCGCGCGCGATCTCGGCGGCGAGCTCGTCGCCGGGGCGGGTCGCGTCGAGGCGGATCGCGCCGGAGCGCTCGAGCTCCTCGCGGTACAGGCGCGCCTGGGCGTCGAGCTCGGCCAGGCTCCAGCCGTCGTCCTTGCGCGCGAGCGAGTCCTCGGGGTCGAGGTCGAGGAAGAACGTGCAGAGCGGGCGTGGCGAGAGGAGCGTGATGAGGCGGTTGAGGAGGCCCGGCAGGCGGCCGTCCCAGAAGAAGAACCGCAGCCGCGCGGCGGAGTCGAGGGTGTAGCGGTCGAAGATCACGACGCGCCCGTGCGCCGCA
Organism: Solirubrobacteraceae bacterium; assembly: GCA_036388715.1. Lineage (GTDB taxonomy): Bacteria > Actinomycetota > Thermoleophilia > Solirubrobacterales > Solirubrobacteraceae > CADCVT01. The sequence continues at coordinate 13,568 of DASVRH010000170.1, forward strand.
TGGCGCGCGACCTGGCGGCGATGGGTCGCGACGTTCGACGCCGCGACGAGGGCGAGCCAGGGGACCTTCACGACGCGCGGGAGGGGGCGCGGCTCTGAGGCGGAGGAGGCCGGCGACGCCGCGGCGGCCGTGACCCCCGGGGGCGGGTCGACCGGGCCGGAGGACCGGGTGAGCCGGCGGACCGCGCGCTTGAGCGGCGGGCCGATCCGCGCCAGCAGGGCGTCGTGGGCGAGCGGGGCCCACGCGATCTCGGCGTCGTGGCCGAGGCGGTGGAGGGCGTCCTGCAGTGCCTTCGCCTGCGTGCTCTTGCCCGATCCGTCGATCCCCGACAGCGCCACGACGCGCGGGCGCAGGACGCTCCTCGCCCGGCCGACCGCGCCGCGCAGCGTCCGACGCGCCACGGGCGCGTCGCCCGCGACGGCCGCGCGCAGCCGGCCCAGCGCGTCACCGACGCCCCAGTCCGCCGCGAGCGCCTCCGCCTTGGCCCACGCCTCCGGGTCCTCGGCGAGGGCGTCGTGCGCGCGGCGCCGCTTCTTGGCCGGCACGGCCGCGGCGCCGGAGGTCTGGCGGGCGAGGAGCAGCAGCTGGTGGTGCGGCGACGGTCGTCGCACCCGGTCATGACCATCGATCGCCACCGACTCGTCGAAGAGCGCGTCGAGCGCCGGCGCCGGCAGACCCCAGCCCTCGGCGCGCTCGAGCTCGACGCAGCACGCCGTCCGGCCGCTGAAGCGGATCCAGTGACGGTCGTCGCGCTCGAACCCGGCGGCCCGGAGCGCGTCCCCCACCGCGTCGTGCTCGGCCGAGCGGACGAGCAGGTCGACGTCGCGCCCGCGTGGGGGAAGCGAGCCGAACACGACCGCCCTGGTCCGCACCGCCTCGTCGAGCACCTCGAGGACGTCGCCGGCCAGCGGCGGCGCCTGCGCCGTCACGGCAGGTGGCGGCGCACGACGCCCCACAGCTCCGACGACATCGCGAGCGCGGGGCCGGGGTCGCGGACCGAGAGCGTCGCCATGTTCCCGCGCGCCCGTGGCCGCAGCGCGCGCAGCGCCTCCCGCCCGCGCCCGCGCCGGGCGAAGCGCGCCAGCGCCTTGACGTCCTGCACCTCGATGTGGAGGCCGGCGCCGACCTCGTACGGCGGGATCTCCACCGTCTCGCCGAGCAGCAGCCGGCACCACGCGGCACCGAGGTTCTGCCCGGCGGCCAGCGTCAGCCCGAACGAGCCGTAGACGCGCGGGTTGATGTCGATGAGCATCGGCCCGTCGTCGGTCATGAGGAACTGGAAGTTGTAGACGCCGCTCCAGCCGATCTCGGCCAGCACGCCGCGCACGCCGGCCTCGAGCTCGGGGTCGGGGAGGACGGTCTCCGAGTAGGCGGTGGTCCCGGCCTCCGGCGGCCACGTGCGGATCGCGCGCTGGTGCATGGCGCTCAGCGTCTCGCCGCGCCACGCGAGCCCGCTCACCGCGGCCAGGCCGCCGTCGACGAGCGGCTGGGCGATGTAGGGCGCCGTCTCACCCTCGAGGTGCGCCTCCATCTCGTCGGCGTCCTGGACGATGGCCGTCTCGCCCCGGACGAGCTCGCAGTCCGAGGGGACCACCGTGCGCGCCGGCTTGAGGATCGCTGGGGCGTCGATCTCGTCGGGGACCGGCTCCTCCGGGTCGATCGCCACCGTGGGCGGCGTCCGCAGGCCGTGCCGGGCGGCGAGCCGGGGCAGGCGCGACTTGTCGACCGCCGCGTCGAGCGCCTCCTTCGAGGACGTGCCGACGACGCGACCGCCGAAGAGCTCCTCGCGCCCGGTGAGCGCGCACAGCGACGCCTCGGTCGCGGGCAGGATCACGTCGACGTCGAGCTGCTCGGCGACGGCGGCCAGGTCGCGCGCCCACACCGCGGGGTCGCCGTGAGGATCGTCGAGCTGGAGCACCGCGGCCGCATGCCGCGAGCGCGCGACGTAGGTGTCGTCGCGGTTGACCACCACGAACGGCTGAAAGCCGTCGTCGGCGAGCCCGCGCACCAGCGCGAGCGTCCCGACGCATTCGTCGGCGGTGACGAGGACACGAGGTCGCGATCCGTCGCGGCCGCGCTCCGCTTGCCCCTGCAGCGGCCACACGTTGGTTTGCTACCCGAAGACGGCGACGCACAGCCGTCCGGTGCGCCGAAAAGGCGGGATCCGGCGGCGCGATGGCGAGGGTTGATGCGGTTTGGCGAGAGGCGGTGCGCGCCTCAGGCCGCCCGCGGGCGGCGGACGCGCAGCGCGACGATCGCCAGGTCGTCCCGCGGCCGGCCTCCGGAGGCGGCGAGCACCGCCGCCTCGATGCGCTGCACCACCCGCGTCGGCGCCTCCGCGGCCAGCTCGGAGAGCAGCGTGCGCAACCGCTCCTCGCCGAAGACGCCGCCGGCGCCGCGCGCCTCGACGACCCCGTCGGTGTAGAGGACGAGCAGCTCGCCCGGCGCGAGGACCGCGGACGTGTCGGCGACCCGCAGGGGCTCGTCGACGCCCAGCAGCTGCCCGAACACGCCGACGTCGCGCACGCTGCCGTCCGCGGCGACCAGGAGCGGCAGCGGGTGGCCCGCGACGCTGACCGTGAGCGACAGGCCCTCCCCGTCGGGCTCGAGCTCGACGCACGCGACCGACGCCAGCCGCTCGCCGCGGCGCTCGGCCAGCAGCGAGCGGTTGAGCACGGCGAGCAGCGCGCTCGGCGACGGCTCGTAGGGCGCGGCGGCCCGCAGCGTGTGGCGGGCCAGGCCGGTGACGGCGGCGGCGGCGGGGCCCTTGCCGACCACGTCGCCGATGACGACGCGCCAGCCGCGGTCGGACGGGAAGACGTCGTAGAAGTCCCCGCCGACGTCGTTGCCCTCGCCGGCGGCGGCGTAGCGCGCGGCGACGTCGAGGCCGGGGATCTCCGGCAGGTCGGGCGGCAGCAGCTCCTCCTGCAGCGACATCGCGACGAGGTCGCGCTGGGCGTAGAGCATCGCGTTGTCGAGCGCCAGCGCGCACCGGTCCGCCAGCTCGCGGGCCAGGACGAGCGTCTCGGAGCCGAACAGCCGCCCCGACTCGGCGTCGGTCGCCAGCGCGATGTCGCCCAGCACGCGGCCGCGCGCGACGAGCGGGACGATGCAGACCGAGACGAACCCGACCTCGCGCAGGATGTGCAGGTGCTCGGCGTCCTGCGCCGCGGCCTCGAGCCACTCCGGCGGCAGCTCGGGGATGAGCTCGGCCTCGCCGGTGCGGATGACCTTCGGCGAGCCGACCGGCGAGTCGGGGTCGAGCGGGTAGCGGCGCTCGAACTCGGCGAGCCAGTGCGTCTTCTCGCGATTGCGATGCAGCCACGCCACGCGGTCGATCCCGCCGTCCTCGCGGACGAGCTCGACGAAGCACCAGTCGGCGATCTCCGGCACCACGAGCCGCGCGACCAGGTCGGCGGTCTCGCGCACGCTGAGCGCGGTCGAGAGCAGCTGGCCGGCGCGGGCCATGAGCGCGTCGCGCCGGTGCGCCTCGGCGAGCGCCGCCTCCGCCGCGCGCTGCTCGGTGATCTCGGTCGCCGCCAGCCCCACGCCCTGCCCGCCGGCGAGCGGGAAGTACGTGACGTCCCAATGGTGCACCACGCCCTCTTGGCCGGGCAGCCCGCCGGTCACGACGTCGCGGTGGGTCTCGCCCGTGGCCAGGACCTCGCGCAGCCGCTCCTCGGTCCGCCTGGCCTGCTCGCCGTAGAGCTCGACCGGCGTGCGCCCGACGAACGCCTCGGGCGCCAGCCCGCCGAGCAGCGCCATCTTGGGGTTGATCCAGACGTAGCGAAGCTCGGTGTCGACGGCGGCAAGGCCTACGGGCGCGCCCTCGACGACGTCGAGCGAGAGGTGGGGGGTCTCGGCATCCATACCGAAGCGGGGGATACTGCTTCAACGCAGGCGTTTCCCGAAAATGGCGCGGACGAACGGACGACGCCTTGCCGCATTCCGGTGCGTTCAGCCCCGGAGCCGCCGCTCCCGGCGCACGCCGTCCTCGAGCCACGTCACGACGTCACCCTCCAGCCGCAGATCCTCGAGCCGCGAGCGCCGCCGCGCGTCCTCGCCGACGACGCTGACGAGGCGACCGTCGACGAACGCGCTGAGGGAGTACGAGGTGGTTCGCGAGAACTCGATCAGGGCGAGGATCCCCGTCGGGCCGAGGACGGCCTCGACGACCCGCCCCTCCGTCCTCATCCCGCCGCCCGTCGTGGAGACGCCCCGCGCGAGCCGCGCGCCCGTGCGCGTGTCGACGAGCCAGAGGAAGAGCTGGGTGTCGCCGTACTTGCTGCCGTACCGGGTGATCGCTGCGCCGTAGGGCCCGGCGAGGAGCAGCCGCTCGACGGCCTCGGACTCGCCCTCCCCCGAGCTGGTCGCGGCGAGCACCGGATCGCGGCCCAGCCGGTCGTCGCAGACGCGGTACGTGGTCTGCTCGCCGGATTCGTCGAGGATCGCCCTCCCGCTGACCACGAGGTGGCCCTGCCGCGCGACCGGCCCGTAGCCGAAGCGCCGCGGGCACCGGGTCGGCACCGCCTCCGGCGGCAGGGGCGCGGAGCGCGGCTGCCCGTCCGCCGTGAAGCGCACGAGGTCGCCGTCGATCGCGAGGCCGGCGAGCCGGCCCGCCGACGCGATGATCCGGGCCTGGCTCCCGGCGAGCGTCGCGAGCGTCGTCTCGTCGTCGCCCTCGATCCACGCGACTTCGCCGAACGGGCCGAGCACCGCCTCGCGCAGCGCGTAGTACGCGCGCCCGTCGCCGTTCGTCGCCCGCACGTCCTGCGCGAGCCGCCTCCCGCTGACGACGTCGACCAGCGCCACGCTGATCCAGTTGGATTGGTACTTGTCCCGGTACTGCGAGAACGCGGCCACGTACCGCCCACGGCGGAGCACCTTCTTCAGGTCCTCGCTGGCGTCCTCGTCGCCGGTGACCTGCAGCAGCACCGGGTCGCGGCCGATCCTGCGGTGGCAGGCGCGGTAGGTGCTCGGGAGGTAGCCGCGCCTCGGCGTCCGGAGCGTGAGCACGACCGGGCCGTGCCGCTCCACGACCTTGTAGCCCGGCCGCTTCGGACACGAGCGCGCCTCCGCCACCGCCGGAGCGGCGAGCGGAAGCAGCAGCGCGATGAGGAGCCACCGGCGCATCCCTCTCAGGAACGCACCGCTGTGGCGAAGTTTCGCGGTTAGGAGCCGCCCTGGCCTATTTCGAGGAAGCGCTCCCAGCGGCGCTTGTCGCGCTGGGCGCGGCGCAGCGCCTCGGAGCCCTCCTCGGCCTCGCGGCACTCCTCCTCGGCGCGCTTGACGCGCTCCTCGAGGTCCGACCGATCGAGCTGGTCGGGGTCCATCGCCTCCTCGACGAGGAGCAGGACGCGGCCGCCGGCGACCTGGACGTAGCCCTCGCCCTGGGCGAACGACACGACGTCGGACTCGCTCTTGTACAGCCGCAGCTCGGTCGGCTCGAGCAGGCCGAGCAGCGGCTGGTGGTTGGCGAGGATGCCGATCGAGCCCGTGCGCGTGCGCGTCGAGACCATCTCGACCTCGTCGTTGAAGACCTCGCCCTCGGGGGTGAGGACCTCGACAGGGAAGGCGGTGCGGGCCACTACGACTCCTTCGCGGCCTCGACGACGTCGTCGATCGTGCCCTTCAGCAGGAAGGCGCTCTCGGGCACGTCGTCGTGCTTGCCCTCGAGGATCTCCTTGAAGCCGCGGATCGTCTCGGCGATCGGGACGTACGTGCCCGGGGTGCCGGTGAACGCCTCCGCGACGTGGAACGGCTGCGAGAGGAAGCGCTCGATCCGCCGCGCGCGGCCGACGATCAGGCGGTCCTCGTCCGACAGCTCCTCGATGCCGAGGATCGCGATGATGTCCTGGAGCTCCTTGTAGCGCTGGAGGATCTCCTTGACGCGCGACGCCGTGTCGTAGTGCTCGTCGCCGAGGATGTCCGGCTTGAGGATCGTCGAGGTCGAGTCGAGCGGGTCGACGGCCGGGTAGATCCCCTTCTCCGCGATGCCGCGGGACAGCACGGTGGTCGCGTTGAGGTGGGCGAACACCGACGCCGGGGCCGGGTCGGTGAGGTCGTCCGCCGGGACGTAGATGGCCTGCACCGAGGTGACCGAGCCCTTGCGCGTCGAGGTGATGCGCTCCTGGAGCTGGCCCATCTCCGTCTCGAGCGTCGGCTGGTAGCCGACCTGCGACGGCATCCGGCCGAGGAGCGCCGAGACCTCGGAGCCCGCCTGCACGAACCGGAAGATGTTGTCGATGAAGAGCAGCACGTCCTGGCCCTCGACGTCGCGGAAGTACTCCGCCATCGTCAGGCCGGACAGCGCGACGCGCATGCGCGCTCCGGGCGGCTCGTTCATCTGGCCGAAGACGAGCATCGTCTTGTCGATGACGCCCGACTCCTTCATCTCGAGCCAGAGGTCGTTGCCCTCGCGCGAGCGCTCGCCCACGCCGCAGAAGGCCGACAGGCCGCCGTGCTCCTGGGCGAGGTTGTTGATGAGCTCCTGGATGAGGACCGTCTTGCCGACGCCGGCGCCGCCGAACAGGCCGACCTTGCCGCCCTTCGCGTAGGGCGCGAGCAGGTCGACGACCTTGATGCCCGTCTCGAACATCTCGGTCGTCGGGGTCAGGTTCTCGACGTTCGGCGCCTCGCGGTGGATCGGCCAGCGCTCCTCCGTCTCGACCGGGTCGCCGAGGTCGATCGGCTCGCCGAGCAGGTTGAAGATGCGGCCGAGCGTCCCCTTGCCGACCGGCACCGTGATCGGGCCGCCGGTGTCGGTGACCTCGGTGCCGCGGGCGAGGCCGTCGGTCGAGTCCATCGCCACCGCGCGGACGCGGTCGTCGCCGATGTGCTGCTGGACCTCGCAGACGAGCACCTCGCCGTCGCCCTCCTCGCCCTCCTTCGGGGGGCGCTGGATGGTGATCGCGTTGTTGATGCCGGGGAGCTCGTCGGGGAACACGGCCTCGATGACGACGCCCTGGATCTCCTCGATCCGGCCGACGTTGCTGCCGCTGCTCTCCCGCTCCTCGGTCCGGTCTTCGGTGTCGGTAGCCATGGGTCTCTCGTTCTCCTGTCTCAGCGCAGCGACTCGGCGCCGGCGACCACTTCCATGATCTCCTGCGTGATCTCCGCCTGGCGCGCGCGGTTCATCTCAAGGGTCAGGTCGTCGATCAGCTCGCCCGCGTTCTCCGACGCGTTGCGCATGGCCGTCATGCGCGCGCCGTGCTCGGAAGCCGTCGACTCGAGCAGCGCGCGGTAGATCGAGATCTCCACGTACTGCGGGACGAGCTGCTCGAGGATCTCGGAGGGGTCGGGCTCGTACTCGACGAGCGCGCGGTGCTTGCGCTCCTCCTCTGAGAGCTCCTCCTCTTCCTCGTCGTCGCCGAGGATGGTGGCCTGGGCGAGCGGCAGCAGCGTCTCGCGGCGGACCTCCTGGGTCAGCGCCGAGACGTAGCCGTTGTAGAAGATGTCGACGCGATCGACCTCGCCGTCGACGTAGGCGGTGATGAGGTCGTCGGCGATCTCGCGGGCGTCGCCGTAGGACGGGCGGTCGGTGAAGCCGGTGTAGCCGCCGAGCACCTCCTTGCCGCGGAACGTCAGCGACGACACGCCGCGACGGCCGGACGAGTACCAGCGCGTGGTCTTGCCGTCGGACTCGAACTCGCTTCCCGCGCGCAGCCCGGCGCGCAGGATCTGCGAGTTGAACGCGCCCGCGAGGCCGCGGTCGCCGGTGACCAGGAGCAGGCCGACCTTGTCGGTCGACTCGTGCTCGGTGAGCACGGGCAGGTTCGGCATGTTGTCCGCGGCCTCGGCGGCCTGGCGGGTCATCCGCCGGATCGCGTTCGCGTACGGGCGCAGCGCCTCGATGCGCTGCTCGGCCCGCCGCAGGCGCGCGGCGGCGACCATCTCCATCGCGCGCGTGATCTTCTCGATGTTCTTGACCGACGCGATGCGGTTCTTGACGTCTCGCTGGGAGTCGGCCATGGCTACGCGGTCGCGCCCGCCTCCTCGGACTCGGACTCCTTCTTGTCCTCGTCGGAGTCGTCGTCGTCGTCGGACGACGCGCGCGCGCCGTTGGACGAGTCGCCGTCGCGGGAGTCGTCCTTGTCCTTGTCGCGGGAGGTCGCGCGGTCGGAGTCGCCGCCCTCGTCGATCGGCTGGCCGTCCTCGTCGAGGTCGAAGCCGAAGTCGTCGGCGAACTCCTTGATGCCCTTCTCGAGCGCGTCGACGGTGCCGTCCTCCCAGTCGCCGCCGCGGATCTTCTCGAGCAGGTCGCCGGACTCGGAGTGCATCCGCTGCGTCAGCGCGTCGAGGAACTCGGGGACGCGGTCGACGTTGATCCGGTCGAGGTAGCCGTTCGTCGCGGCGTAGACCTGGACGACCTGGTCCTCGACGGCGAGCGGGCTGCGCTCCTTCTGGTTCAGCGTCGCGACGAGCCGCTCGCCGCGGGCGAGCGTCTTCTGCGTCGACGAGTCGAGGTCGGAGCCGAACTGCGCGAACGCCTCGAGGTCGCGGTACTGCGACAGGTCGATCTTCAGGCGGCCGGCGACCTTCTTCATCGGCTTGATCTGCGCGTTGCCGCCCACGCGGGACACCGAGATGCCCACGTTGATGGCCGGGCGCACGCCGCTGAAGAACAGCTTCGGCTCGAGGAAGATCTGGCCGTCGGTGATCGAGATGACGTTCGTCGGGATGTAGGCCGACACGTCGCCCGCCTGCGTCTCG
>DASVRH010000171.1:0-3160 GCA_036388715.1 Solirubrobacteraceae bacterium
CGCGGCCTCCCCCACCTCGACCTGCTCGACCTCCGACTCGACCTCGTCCAGGACCTCCCGATCCTCGGGGCGGGCGAGGTGGACGCGAAGGGGGGCTCCGCTCGGGGGGGCGGCGGCGGGGGGGGCGGCGGGCGTGGGCGGGGCCGGGCTCGTGACCAGGATCGTCCGCGCCTCCGGCCGCAGGTCGGCGAGCGTGTCGCGCACCCACGGCGCGGCGGCGAGGAAGTCGACGGGGAGGTCGTAGGCGAGCTGCGCGGCGAAGCGCTCGGCCTGCCACGTCCCCATCCGACGGTGCGCGAAGTGGTCGACCCAGAACGCGTACCGCTTCGCCCGGGCCTCGAAGAGCCGCGCGGTGGCCGACCAGTCGGTGGCGACGGCGACGTCGAACTCCTCGGCCGGAGGCGCCACCGCCACCTCGGCGCCGAGCCGCCGCGCGTAGCCGGCGATCGGCTCCGGGGCGGGAAGGGAGGGGACGAGGAACAGCGCGCGCACGGCGACCGCATCCTAGGCTGACGCGCCATGAAGCTCGCCTTCGTGGGCCAGCGGGAGTACTTCAACTACACGTCGCTCCAGGCCCCGGCCGGCGGCGTCGAGCCGTCGTTCGTGCACTTCTTCCCCGGCGCCCCCGCCGAGCCGCTGGTCGCCGAGCTCGAGCGGCTCGACCCGGACGTCGTCTTCGTCTGGCGGCCGGAGCTGATCCCGGCGGGCGCCTTCGCCGACCTCAGAGCGATCACCGTCGGCTACCTCACCGAGCCGCTCCCCCGCCCGGGCCGCGAGCCGCACCCCGACCTGCGGCAGCGCTGGGAGACGCTGCAGAACGCCGACCCGAGCAACTTCGACCGCATCGTGTCGTTCGATCCCCTGGTGGCCCCGACCGTCGACGCGCACATGCGCGTGTGGCGCAGCTTCCCGATCCCCGTGTCCGACACCTACTACGCCGACGTCAACGAGCCGAGCCCGCAGCCGCGCGTGCTGTTCACGGGCCGCTCGACCGACCACCGCGAGCGCTTCCTCGGCCCGATCAAGAAGGACTTCGACACCGTCCACCTCGCGCACGGCGTCACCGACGAGGAGCTGCTGCCGTTCCTGCGCAAGACCGACGTCGGCCTGAACCTCCACAACCAGCCGTACCCCACGTTCGAGAACCGCGTCCCCGCCTACCTCGCCGCCGGCCTGCTCGTGATCAGCGAGCCGCTCAGCCCCCACCACGGCCTCCAGCCCGGCCGCGACCTGCTCGAGATCGACGAGCCCCACCACCTCTACGAGCTCATCGCCGCGGCGCAGCGGACGCCCCACGCCTTCGACACCATCCGCCGCAACGGCCGCCGCGCGGCGGAGCGCTGGCGGGCGTCGAAGGTCTATCCCCGCTTCGTCAAGGACCTCCTCTCCGACGTTCGCGCGTTCGGCCGCGGGCGCCCGGCGCCGGAGGGAGGGAACGCTATGTTGGGAGCCGCATGAACCAGCCCTTTGAGCCTGCGGAGGGCCGCCAGAACGGCCTGGCCCCGCAGGCACCGAACCCCGACCAGACCATCCTCGTCGCGGGGGGCGCCGGCTACATCGGCTGCGTGCTGATCCCCCGTCTGCTCGAGCGCGGCTACCGCGTCCGGCTGCTCGACCGCCTGTACTTCGGCGAGGAGTCGCTGAGCGACTTCCGCGACCGCATCGAGCTGATCGTCGCCGACGTCCGCGACATCCCCGACACCGCGTTCGACGGCGTCGACGGCGTCATCAACCTGTCGGGCCTCTCCAACGACCCGACGGCCGAGTTCGACCCCGACGCGAACTGGCAGATGAACGCGATCGCGACCGAGACGCTCGGCCAGAAGTGCGTCGAGCGCGGCATCGAGCGCTACGTCTTCGCGTCGTCCTGCTCGCTCTACGACGGCCTGCCGCCCGGCATGCACGACGAGACGGCGGACATCCAGCCGCGCGCCGCGTACGCCACCTCCAAGCGCTACGGCGAGGAGGCGCTGCTGAAGCTCGCCGACGAGGGCCTCGTCCCCGTCCTGCTGCGCAACGGCACCGTCTACGGCTGGTCGCCGCGGATGCGCTTCGACCTCGTCGTCAACACCTTCGTCAAGGACGCGCTGCTCAACGGCAAGCTCAACCTGCACGGCGGCGGCTGGATGTGGCGCCCGCTCGTGGACGTCCGCGACGTCTCCGACGCGATGATCGCCGCCTACGAGGCGCCGGCCGAGAAGGTCAAGGGCGAGATCTTCAACGTCCTGCACTCGAACTACCAGATCCGCGAGCTGGCGATGCTCGTCGCCGGGACGGTCCAGCTCACCGGCCGCACGGTCGAGCTCTCCGAGACTCCGGCGCCGAAGCTGACGCGCGACTACGAGTGCTCGAACGCGAAGCTCTCGACGACGCTCGGCTTCATCCCGCGCCACTCGGTGCTCGAGGCCGCGAGCGACCTCGTGCAGCGCCTCGAGGGCACCGACAAGACCGTCCTCACCGACCCGCGCCACTACAACATCCGGTGGCTCGAGCTGATGAACGAGCTGAAGCCGTCGCTCGAGCGCTTCGAGACCGTCCTGTGAGAGCGCTGATCACGGGCGGAGGCGGCCAGCTCGCCTCCGACCTCGCCACGCTGCTCGGCGACGACGCCGTCGCGCTGGGCCACGCCGAGCTCGACATCGACGCGCCGGAGCAGATCGACCGCGCCTTCTCAGAGCACCGCCCCGACGTCGTCTTCAACTGCGCGGCGTTCCACAACGTCGACCAGTGCGAGCGCGAGCCCGACCAGTCGTGGGCCACGAACGTCCGCGCCGTGATGGAGCTGGCGAAGCGGCCGGCCAAGCTCGTGCATCTCTCGACGAACTACGTCTTCGACGGCCGGCGCGAGGAGCCGTACTCCGAGCACGACCTGCCGTCGCCGCGCTCCGTCTACGCGCTGACCAAGCTCGCCGGCGAGTACGCGGCGCTCGGGTACGCGGAGGACTCGCTCGTCGTGCGCTCCGGGGGCCTCTACGGCTTCGCGGGCAACGCGTCGAAGGGCGGCAACTTCGTCCAGCGGATGCTCGGCCGGGCGAAGGAGCAGGGCTCGCTGAAGATGGTCGCCGACCAGCGGCTGCAGCCGACGTTCACCGCCGACCTCGCGATTGCGCTCGTCGAGGCGGTCAGCGCCGACGCCACGGGGGTCCTGCACCTCACCAAC
>DASVRH010000172.1:0-6790 GCA_036388715.1 Solirubrobacteraceae bacterium
CGCCTGAAGCTCGCCACGCGGATGGCGGAGAGGGGCGAGGTGTACATCCTCGACGAGCCGACGACCGGCCTGCACCTCGCCGACGTCGAGCAGCTGCTCGGGCTGCTCGACCGCCTCGTCGACGCCGGCCGGTCGGTCATCGTCATCGAGCACCGCCAGGCCGTCATGGCGCACGCCGACTGGATCATCGACATGGGCCCGGGCGCCGGCCACGACGGCGGGCAGGTCGTCTTCGAGGGCACGCCCGCCGACCTCGTCGCCGCGCGCTCGACCCTCACCGGCGAGCACCTGGCCGACTACGTCGGCGCCAGGGCGACGGCTACTTCCTCGCGGTGAAGCGCCCCTCGTTGACGCACAGGTCGCCGGACTTGAACGTGCCGGTCACCTTGCCGCCCTTGACCCGGGCGCGGATCGTCGTCGTCTGGTCCTCGATCGACTTCACCGGGCGGTAGGTCACCGACAGCCTGCCGCTCCGCAGCCGGGCGGAGCCGCTGACGATCTGCGTCTCGGGGTCGTTCGGCGCGAAGATCACGTCCATGAAGCCGCCGCAGCCGGTGGTGGTCACGGCCTTGATCGCGAGGCTCGTCACCTTCCCGCCGCGGACCTTCATCGTGACCTTGCCGTACTTGAAGTCGCGGTCCATGTTCGTGGCCCGGCCCTTGTAGGTCCCCGACGTCCCCGCGACGGCGGGAGCGGCGAGGCCGAGGGCGGCGACGAGCGTGAGGAGCGTCAGGAGGCGGTGCATGCCGGTTAGTGTCGCACCGTGAAGCGGTTCGTCCTCGCCCTGCTCGTCGTCGCGACCACGCTGCCCACCGCCGCGGCGCGGGCCGACGAGGCGGACTGGCTCTACGACCCGGGCCACGTGAGCGAGATCGGCTTCACCCTCTCGGACGAGGCGCGAGCGTCGCTGGCGGCCGAGCCGGACGAGTACGTGCCCGCCTCCTTCACGCTCGCCCGCGACGACGGCACGACGTACGGCCCGCTGACCGTCGGCCTGAAGCTCAAGGGCAAGACGTCGTTCCGCACGCTCGCCGGCAAGGCCGCCTTCAAGCTCAAGTTCGGCGAGTTCGTCAAGGGCCAGAAGTTCCAGGGCCTCAAGAAGCTGACGCTGAACAACATGGTCCAGGACCCGACGATGCTCCACGAGCTGCTCGCCTACGAGGCGTTCCGGACCGTGGGGCTCGCCGCATCGCGCGCGGGGTACGCGTTCGTCCGCGTCGACGGCGAGCCGTTCGGCGTGTACCTGAACCTCGAGACGCTCGACGGCGTCTCGCTGCCTCGCTGGTACGCGACGACGCAGCACCTGTACGAGGGCGAGGCCGGCTACGACCTCGAGCGCGGGGCCGCCGGCCTGTACGAGCTGGACGAGGGCGACGAGGACGACCGCTCCGACCTCGAGGCGCTGATCGCCGCGGTCGACACGTGGATCGGCATCGACGAGGCCGCCGACCTCGAGCGCCTGACGCGCTTCTGGGCCGTCGAGAAGTACATCGGGCACGCCGACGGCTACGCCGAGCACTCGCAGCCCAACAACTACTACCTGCACAGCGACGCGGCCGGGCGCTTCACGATGCTGCCGTGGGGCACCGACCAGACGTGGTCGGCGCGCATGGCCTACGGCGACCCCGGAGGGCGCATGTTCGACGCGTGCCTCTCCCACCGCCGCTGCCGCGCGATGTACCTCGAGGCCGTCGAGGAGGTGCGCTCGACGCTGGGGGCGCTCGACCTCGCGGGGCTGGCGACGGACACCGCCGCGCTGCTGCGCCCGTGGCAGGAGGCCGACCCGAGGCGCGAGCACTCGCTGGGCGAGATCGAGGCCGGGATCGAGGAGCTCCAGGCGTTCCTCGCCGCGCGCCCGGGCGACGCGGTCTGGAGCACCGGGATCGGCCGGCCGCCCGCGGCGCCGAGCGCGCCCTGGGGGTCCGGCGACGACGCGGGCGCGGGCGAGCCGATGCCGGGCCTGCCCGTGACGCCGCTCACCCAGCCGGAGGCCGCGCCCCCGATCGTCGCGCCGCGACAGACGCCACTCCGCCCCCGCCGCGCGGGGCGCTCGCGGTGGGCGAGGGGGAGGAAGCTGCTGCGAAGGAGCGCCCGCGGCTGGCGCGCTAGCGCCGGACCTCGGTCCCGACCTGCACGTCGAACTTCGCCTCGCCGCCCTCGGCGGAGGTGACGGTCACCGTCACGTCGAGCTCGCTGCCGTCGCCGGCGACGAGCGTGCACTTCATCTTCTCGCCCTTCTCGGCCTTGAGGTCGCCCGGGCACTTGATGTCCTTCGGCGCCTGACCGACCTCCTGGGTGATGGCGCGCTTGGCCTCGTCCTCGACCTCGGACTGCTCGACGACGTCCTCGCCACAGGCGGCGAAGGCGAGGGCACAGGCGACGGCGGGGAGGAGAAGGCGAAGTCGGCTCATGGGGCGGCGACCCTACACGGGGTCAGCCGGCCGCGCAGATGTCGACCGGCGCGCCTGAGCGCACCTCGACGGTGAACGGCTCGGGCGCCTTGTCCGGCCCCGCCGGTCGCACGAGCCCCGCCGCGCCCGGTTCCACCGTTCCGAGCGGCGCGTCGCCGAACAGGCGGCTGAAGCGGCGCACGCGGACCTCGGCCGGCTCGTCCCCGCCGCGCACGACGAGCCCGGGCAGCGGGAGCTCGACCACGACGCCGCTGATGCGCTCGTCGGGCGTGAACGTCACGCAGCCCGGTCCGGCCTCGGCGGTGTGGTCGACGGCTTCCGTGACCTTCGGCGGCGTGCGCCCGACGCGGCCGGTCGGCGCGACCGGCGCGACGCGCATCCCGTGCACGCGCAGCAGCGCGTCGTCGACGCCGCGCCGCCGCCCCTGGTCGGGCTCGGCCAGCAGCTCCTCACGCGTGTAGCCCGGCGACGACCCGTAGTCGGCGACGGCCTGGAGGTAGGGCCCGGCGACCAGGAGGTACTCGCCGCCCTGCGTGGGATCGGCCTGGTTGAAGTGCGGCGGGGCCAGCGTGCCCGCGATGTCGAGCGCCGTCGTCCCGTACTTGCCGGGCAGCGACTTGCCGCGGAAGTCGTTGCCGCCGTTCTCGACCGCGTTGGCGTTCAGCGCGGCGCCCCAGACGAGGACGGCCGTCACCGCGATCGTCAGCCGCCGGTCCCAGCGCAGGTGCTGCGCGGCCTCGATTCCGACGAGCGCGAGCATCAGCCCGCCGGCGTAGAGGAAGCGGTTCTCGTCGGGCTGCGTCGTGATCTCGTTCGCCCGCCCGATCCCGGTCAGGCCGAAGTACACGATCGGCAGCGAGAGGACGCCCGCGAAGCGCGGCGTCAGGCGCCCGGGCGTGGCGAGCACGATCACCACGAGGACGATCAGTCCGAGCACGAGCGCCGGGCCGTACTCGGCCAGCATCCCCACCATCGCCGCGGCGGAGTCGTCGGCGCCGTCGAGGAGCCAGCGCGGGACCTCCTGCGCGGTCTGCCAGCGCACGTCGGTGTTCGCGTAGTGGCCGTAGGCCGCGCGCCAGATCAGGTACAGCGCGCCCGGGATCGCCGGGACCCAGATCCGCCGCCAGCGATCGCCGCGCAGCAGGATCTCGATCCCCACCGCGGCCATGAACGGCAGCGCGACACCGTTGCAGCCGATCGCGATCGTGAGGCACACGCACGCCGCGACGTCGGAGCGCCGGGTCCCGCGCTCGAGCAGCAGCAGCGCGGCCAGGCCGCCCGCCATGCCGCCGACGAAGTTGATCTGGAAGGCGTAGAGCAGGTTGAACCACGACGGCGCCATCAGCACGAGGCACGCGGCGAGCGCGATCGAAGGCCACGGCCCGATCCGCTTGCGGCCGTAGAGGAAGAGCAGGACGCCGACGAGGATGTCCAGCACGGCGAGCAGCGCGCGGTAGACCCAGTAGTCGTGCAGGCCGACCGTCTCGAACATCAGCTTCAGGACGGCCAGCGGGAAGATCTGGAGGTGGTCGACGTGCGGGCGCAGCAGGTTGAACCACGACCACTCGCGGCGGTTGAGGATCACCGGCCAGTCGTCGAGATAGAACGTCGTGTCGCGCCCGGCGTGCATGAGCAGGACGAAGCTCAGCGCCATGACGGCGGCGAGGACGATCCAGGGCAGCCGTCGTTCGAGTCTCACGCGGTCGGCAATGGTAGACGCGTGTCCGTCGGCCGCCGCACCGGTTAGCCTGGGGCGAGATGCGTCGGCCGGTCCTGCTGCTCGCCTGTCTCGGCGCGATCCTCGCGATCCTCCCCACGGCCGGGGCGACCGCGGGCCAGCGCACGATCACCAAGCGCTTCGGCCCGATCGGCATCGGCCCGTACGCCGTCAAGTACCGGACCTCGCGCCTGCCGGCGCCGCGCGTGAACGGGCACATCGTGCGCATGCACGCGCGCGTGGTCGACCGCCAGGGGCGGCCCATGCCGGTCAGCCGGATGATGCTCCACCACCTGACGTTCAAGGACCTCGGGTCGCCCGGCCACACCCGCCGCGACATCAGCTACTGCAAGGGCTCGCTCGGCGAGCGGTTCTACGGGACGGGGGAGGAGGATCGCGCGCTGGCCTTCCCGCCCGGCTACGGCTACAAGGTCCGCAAGCGCGACCGCTGGGACGCGAACTGGATGCTCATGAACCACGGGCCGAAGTCGGACCGGGCGTGGATCGAGTACACGGCCGTGGTCGACGACTCGCCGGCCATCACCGGCGTGCGGTCGTTCTGGGTCGGCGTGACCGACGGCTGCGGGGTCGACCCGATCTTCGACGTCCCGGGCGGGGGCGCCCCCGGGTCGGTGCACCGCGAGTCCGCGGGCTGGACGGTTCCGATCAGCGGGCGGGTCGTCATGGCCGGCGGCCACATCCACGGCGGCGCGCTGAACGTGAAGCTCCAGCAGCTCGAGTGCGGCGACCGCGACCTCTTCACGAGCCACCCGCTCTACGGCAACGAGGACCACCCGTACTACCACGTGCTCCCGAACCTGCACGAGCCGGGGCCCATCTCGAGCTCGCTGCTGACGACGCCGACCGGCGTGCCCGTGCGCAAGGGCGAGCGGCTGCGGATCATGACCGACTACGACGCGCAGACCATGCACGTGCGGGCGATGGGGATCATGCACGTCTACATCGCGCCGGAGCCCGCCGCGCCGCAGCAGTCGTGCGCCCCGTTGCCGGGCGACATCACGGAGACGATGCAGAAGGACTCCGGGCGCCTCGCGCCGCCCGCGTGGATCGTGCCGCTCACCGGCATCGGGCCTGACGGCCGCGCGCGGGAGATCGACCGCCCGCCCGGGCCGGTCAAGCGCCTCGAGGCGCCGAGCGAGGTGACGATCGACGTCACGTCGCCGCGCTTCGAGGTGCGGAACCTCGACGTGCCCGCCGGCACCACGATCAAGTGGCGCTTCGACGACGAGCTCAAGCACGACATCACGGTGGCCGACGGCCCGTTCGGCTTCTCGTCGCAGCCGCTGAGCGGGCGGCGCAGCTACCGGCGCACGCTGTCGCGCCCGGGGGCGTACAAGCTGTTCTGCTCGCTGCACCCGGTCGCGATGACGCAGCGCATCGACGTCCGCTGATGGTGCGCCTGCGCCAGGCGGTCCTGGCCGCGCGCGACCTCGGCGCGGCGGTCGGGCGCCTGCGCGAGGCGCTCCCGCTCGGCGAGCCGTTCGCCGATCCCGGCGTCGGGCACTTCGGCCTGCGCAACGCCGTGATGGCGCTGGGCGACACGTTCGTCGAGGTCGTCTCGCCCGTGCAGGACGGCACCGCCGCCGGGCGGCACCTCGACCGCCGCGGCGACGGCGGCTACATGGTCATGTTCCAGCTCGACGATCTCGACGGCGCGCGGTCGCGGGCGGCGGCGCTCGGGGTCCGGACGGTGTGGGAGCTCGAGCTGCCGGACATCGTCGACGTCCACCTGCACCCGCGCGACATGGGCGCGGCGATCGTCGCGCTCGACCGCTGCGACCCGCCCGAGGGCTGGCGCTGGGGCGGGCCGGAGTGGGAGGGGCAGGCGCCCGCCTCGGTCGTCGCCGGCGGCGTGACCGGCGCGACGATCCGCTCTCCCGACCCCGATGCGCTGGCCGCGAAGTGGGCGGAGGTGCTGGGCGTGCGGGCGGAGGACCGCAGCGTGCCGCTCGACCTGGGCGAGGTGCGCTTCGTCGAGGGCCACGACGACGGGATCGACGCGTTCCACGCCGAGGTGCCGAGCAGGCGCGGCGAGACCGTCGAGGCCGGCGGCGTGCGCTTCGAGCTCGGCTAGGCGAACGTGCGGATCAGCAGGCCGGCGCCGACCACGATGAAGCCGGTCGCCGAGAGCAGCAGCCAGGAGCGGAAGATCCACCAGCGGCCGCGCTCGGACTCGAGGAAGGCGACGTCGGGCTCGTAGGCCTGCGTCCAGCCCCGTTCGCGCCAGCCGTCGTCGCCTTCGCGCATGAGCGTGGCGAGCTGGCCGCTGAAGACGATGAGGAGGGCCCCGAGGATGACCGCCGTGTAGCCCATGACGATGTCCAGCACCATGGTTCTGTATTCGGCAGCAGGGGCGGACGAATGTAGGGGGTTGACGGACCGCGTCTTACGGAGAACCCTCTTTTCGGGGCATGGACGCTCGAATCGTCAGAGGAGGGACCTTCGCGGTCCTCGCGGTCTCGATGGCCGTCGTGGTCGGCGTGGCCGGCTTCGCGGCCGGCCGCGGCACGGCGGACGTCGACGGCGCCTACGACCAGGGCTGGTCGGCCGGCGAGGCGAGCGCCCGCAAGGCGGCGAACTCACGCTGGGGCGAGGGCGGCGCCGGGCGGCAGGCCATCGCGCAGCGCGCCTACGCGCGCGG
>DASVRH010000173.1:0-4245 GCA_036388715.1 Solirubrobacteraceae bacterium
GGCGGATGAGCGCGGACCCGCGGAGTCTCGCGCCTTCGGAGCCGACGCTGGGCGGCGACCACGGGCAGGTGACGGTGCGGACGGCCGCCGGCCCGGCCACGACCCGCGACGGCGGTCGGACGTGGCAGCTCGCACGCTTCCCGCCCGCTCCCGCGACGGCGGTTGCCGAGCGCCGCGGCGCCGACGTCGACGAGCGCTGCCTGAACCCGACCCCTGGCTTCTGCTCGCGCTTCGACCACGTCGTGCGGGTGACGCCCGACGGGGGCAGGACGTGGACGCCCGTGCCGCGCCCGCCGGGGCTGCGCAAGGACGAGGTCGCCGAGGCCGCCTTCACGACGGCGCGCGACGGGCTGGTCGCCGGGGGTGAGCTGGGGTTCGCCGATTCCGCCGTGTTCTCCACGCACGACGCGGGCCGCACGTGGCGACGCGTGCCCGTCCCGGAGGACGTCGGCCGGTGGACGTGGAGCACCCTCGCCCCCGGGGTCGTCGTCGTGGCGCCGGATCGCAGGGTGCTCGTCAGCGTCGACGAGGGCGCGATGTGGCAGTCCTTCCCGGTCCGCAAGGGCACGGACACCTGCCGCGCCTCGCGGCCGTCGGAGGCCGACCTCTGGGTCATGTGCACGAACGCGTACCAGCGCAAGCGCGAGACGATCCTCCTCACCTCGCGCGACGGCGGCCGCACGTGGACGCGGCGGACGACCAGGAGGACGCTCGGCGCGGGGATCGCGGCGGTCAGCGGCGACGAGGCGTGGGCGGCGAACGAGCTCTGGCACGACATGCCCGCCGCGCTGTGGCACACGACCGACGGCGGCGCGACCTGGCGCCGCGTCTGGGTGACGCTCGACCCGGACGACCCCGTCCCGCAGGTCACGAGCCGCTAGCTACTCGCTCAGCGGCGCGAACCCCTGCGCACGGACGTAGAGCTTGTAGAGCCGGAAGCTCTCGGCGAACTTCGGCTCGCACGCGCGCTCGAAGACCTCGTAGGCGTGGTCGTCGGGGAGCGTCGACTCGGCGCTCGCCGACCGCTGCGGCGTCAGGTGCCCGCGCAGCTGCACGATCGTCGCCATCCGCTCCTCCCGCGAGCCGCCGCGCCAGTCGCCGCAGTCGGCGAACTGCACCGACGCGCCCGCGCTCTCCATCCCCAGCGGCTTGGCCGCGGCGGCCGGCGACGAGGACGACTCGTCGCCGCCGCAGCCGGCCAGCGCGAGCAGCGCGGCGAGCCCGGCGAGGCGGCTAGCCCCCCGCAAGTCCCGCCACCGCGTCGATCCGTCGCTGCAGGTGCGCGCCCTGGGGCGAGGCCTCGATCAGCCGCGCCGCCTCGGCCATCTCGCGCGCCTGGGCCTCGGCCTCGGCGCTGCCCGGCTTCGCCGGCGCCGTCCACCAGTCGCACGCCATCCCGGTGCCGCCGCCCGGGCCGTCGGCGCAGTCGATGAGGTAGGCCTCCTTGGCGACGTCGCCGTACCCAACGCTGAGATCGGGCTGCCTGCCACCGGCGCAGTCCGGGAGCAGGTTCGGCGGCACGCCGGTGCCCGACGCGTCGACGCCCTGGGTCGAGCCGTCGGAGCTCGTGTTGTCGTACCAGCAGTTCCAGCGGTTGGAGAGGAACTCGTCCCACCAGAAGTCGTGGCCGTTGGGCAGGCTCGCCTCGCCCGCGTCCCCGTGCGGGACGCCGTAGCGGTCGAGCGTCTCCGGGAACTCGAAGCCCTTGGGGACGTCTCCCATCCTGTTGCCGAAGTACTGGTTCCCGCACGACGTCGACAGGCCGTTCTCCGGCGCGCCCGCGCACGAGATGCCGGGGAAGATCGCGCCCTCGGCGCCGCCGTTGCTGGTCAGCGCGTCGGGGACGGAGAACAGCATCGTCCCCATCCGCCAGTTGTCGAAGAACCAGTTGTCGTGGACGCGGGCGTCGTTCATGCCGGCGTAGACCACGCCGACGCCGATCGGGACCCCGACCAGCGGCTTGACCGGCGAGTCCTCGGCGTAGGTGTTGAAGTTGTTCGCGTAGATGAAGTTGTTGTCGATCTTCGCGCTGTCGGCCGGGAAGCCGGGATGGCCGGCGGACGACAGCGTGTCGCTCGCGATCCCGGTCGTGTTGCCGTAGATGTGGTTGTTCGTGATGCGGACCGCGTTGCCCATCGAGCCCGAGTAGCCGAGCGCGGAGTTGCGCATGTCGCACTTCGTGACCGTCGTGTTGTACCGCGGCGCGTCGGGATAGAAGGACGTCGCCTGCGACCCGGTCTCGGGCGCCGCGCCGGGGTAGATCGCGGCGTCGCCGGCGCCCATCCCGTCGCAGTTCTTGATCAGGTTGTGGTCGGTCGTGAAGCTCAGGTGGCCGTAGTCGGCGTTCCAGAAGAACTTCGTGCGGTCGAGCAGGACGCCGTCGGTCTCCTCGGTGTAGAAGCCGAACTCGCGCGCGCCGCGCATGAGCATGTTGCGCCCGACGAAGCCGTCGGCCCGGTCGGCGCGCAGCGCGACGTGCTTGGCGTGGCCGCCGGGGCGCGCCTCGGCGCCGGTGCCGTCGTAGTCGGTGCCCGCGTCGATGATGACGTCCTCGGGCTTCGCGCCGCTGCCTTCGATCTGGAGGTTGCAGCGGATGCAGCGCCCGAGCTCCTGCTCGGGGATGCCCTGCCGGTCGTCCCTCGGCTCGGGCAGCGGGTCGCCGACGACCTCGCGCCCCGCCACGAAGACGAGGTTCTGGTCGTTGGGGCAGGTGACCTGGTACTCGTAGCTCGGCGTGTTGTCGCCGCTGGCGTCCTTCTGGAGAAGGGACGGGTTGCAGCGCGGGTCGTTGTCGGGGGCCTTGCGCGAGTCGGGCTCGGTGTAGGTGCCAGGCATGATCACGATCCGATCGTTGTTGCCCGAGTCGTTCACCGCCTCCTGGATCGAGCTGTAGGCGCACTTCTCGCGCAGCGCGACGTTGATGGCGTAGAGGGAGCGGGCCTGCTCCTTGGAGAGGTAGCGCTTCGGCTGGCTGGGGCGCAGCCGATAGCCGTTGCGGTACGCGCCGAAGATCGACTTGCGCGCGAGCTCGAGCGACGGGCCGCCCGTCTTGCCACGGCAGACCACGCGCACCTCGCCCCGGCCCTCCCCGGTGACGGCCGAGCGCAGCGACCGCGCCTCCGGGACCTCGCCGCCCGCCGCCGGTCGCACCGACCGGTCGGGCGCGGGGTCGGGCCAGTACGAAGGCCGCTCCAGATGCGCCGGCGCCGCCGCGGGCGCGACGAGGCCGACCGCGGCGGCGGCCAGCACCATGGTCCAGCGATTGCCTCGGCGCGACATCGGGCCCCCCCTTGTGTCATCCGGCGCGAGCGAAGGGAACGTACCCCGGCTCGAGCGGCCGCGCGCCAGTTACCGGCGCTCGAGCGCGTCGAGCCGCGCGGCGATCGCGTCGAGCTTCGCGGCGATCTCCTGGCGCTCCTCCGCACCCTCCCGGCGACTGGCCGTGAAGCGCTCCGCGGCGGCCGCGGTCAGGATGGCGACGAACCCGATGCCGACGAGCATCACGACGATCGCGACGACCCGGCCGCCGTCGGTCTCGGGCGAGAGGTCGCCGTAGCCGACCGTCGTGACCGTGGTCAGCGCCCACCAGACGCCGTCCCACGCGCTCGGGTCGGTGTCGTGGTGCCCGCGCTCCAGCGCGGCGAAGGCAGCCCCGCCGCCGAGGACGGTCATGAGCGCGAGCACGGCCGCGTCGCGGACACCCTCCGTGGAGTACAGCCGTCGCGCGAGGCCGGCGGCGCGGGCGAGGCGCAGGAGGCGGAGCAGGCGGAACACGCGCGCGGCCTGGAGGCTGGCCGGTAGGAAGGGCGGCGTGAGCAGCACGATCGCGACGTCGAGCGGGTGGTCGCGCAGCCAACGCCGGCGGTTCGGGACGATGCGGAGCATGATCACGACCTCGGCGAGGAACGCCGTCCAGATGGTCCAGTTCAGGACGACGGCCAGCGTGTCCCAGGGCTCCGCCAGCCCGCTCTGCTCGATCGCGATCGCGGGCACCGTGAGCAGCGCCGCGACGAGCAGCGGACCCTCGAGTCGTCGTTCGACCGCCTCGGAGCGTTCGTCCACGGGACGATCCTTCGACGGCAGCGCCCTCACCCCTCGACAGCTCTCGCGCGCGCCGGTGCGCCAGTTGGGCGGGCGGGGTCAGAGGTCGCCGACGCGGGTGACGCCGCGGAGGCGCAGCGCCAGCGCGACCGCCGGGCCGATCAGCAGCGCGAACGCGATCGTCCCCGGGCCGAACGTGCCGCC
>DASVRH010000174.1:0-10190 GCA_036388715.1 Solirubrobacteraceae bacterium
CGCGCCGCCGCGCGAAGCGACCCCTTCGGGACCGCCGGCGAAGGGCGGTGGTGCGGCGGGCGAAGCCCCTGCCGCCTCTGCGGCCGCGGCCGGAGACGCTTCGGCGGCGGGGCCGACGACGAGCGCGCGCGCTCCGTCGCGGCCGCCCTTCTCCACCACGGCGGCGCCGGCGGCGAGGTCGGTGACGATCGCCGCTCCGAGCCGGCCGTCGAGGGCGGCGGCGAGCGCGAGCTCGGCGCCCTCCTCGACCTCGAGCGCGGCGGACAGCGCGCGGGTGCCGTCGGGCGCGGAGGCGTGGGTGCGCAGGAACTGGTTCACGGCGGCGAGGTCGGCGCCGACCCGGGCGGCGTCGCGGCGGGCGGCCTCGACCGCGCGCTCGGCCTCCCGCCGGGCGGTCCGCGCCGCCTCGGCGGCCGCGTCGGCCTCGGCGAGCGCGGCCGTCCGCGCCTGCACGTCCTCGGCGAGCGCGGCGACCTGCGCGGCCGCCGCCTCTCTCTGCTCCTCGAGCGCGGCCAGCTCTCGCTCGAGCGCCGCCTCGCGCTCGGAGTCGAGCTGGGCCAGCTCGGCCTCCAGCGCCTCGATCCGCTCGCGGCCCGCCTCGTCCGGCGCGTCGGCGGCCTCCTGCGCCCGCAGTGCCTCGAGCTGGCGCACGCGCTGCGCGATCCGCTCGGCCAGCGAGCCCGCCGTGGCCGTCGCGTGCTCGAGGCGCATCTCGATCCGCTGACCCGCCGCGCGCGCCGCGAACACCCTGCGCGCCAGCGACTCGCGCTGCTCGGTCCGCGCCGCCAGCCGCTCCTCGGCGGCCTGGCGCCGCGCCGCGACCTCCGACAGAGCCGTCTCCGCGTCGGCCTGCGCGCGGTGCGCCTCGGCCGCGGCGCGCTCGGCCTCGGCCAGCGACGCGCGCCGGTCGCGTGCGACGTCGCGGGCCAGCTCCCACCGCGCCTCGACCGTCTGGCGCTCGAGGCGCTGGTGCAGCTCGGCCGCCTCGGCCTGGCGCTTCAGCGGCCGCAGCCGCGAGCGCGCCTCACGTTCTACGTCGAGCGCGCGATCGAGGTTGTCCTGCGTGCGCTCGAGCTTCAGCTGCGCGCGGCGCCGGCGCTTGCGGTGCTTGCCCAGCCCGGCGGCCTCCTCGATCAGCATCCGTCGGTCGCGCGGCTTGGATGTCACGATCGCCTCGACGCGCCCCTGCGAGACGACGGAGTGCATCTCCTTGCCCAGGCCGGTGTCGGACAGGACCTCGAGCACGTCGACCAGCCGGCACTTCGCGCCGTTGAGGCGGTACTCGCCGTCGCCGTTGCGGTCCAGGCGCCGGAGGATCGAGATCTCGCCCATCGGCAGGTCGATCGCGCCGTCGCCGTTGTCGATGACGAGCTCCACCTCGGCCGAGGACCGCGCCTGCACGCCGCGCCCGCCGGCGAAGATCACGTCCTGCATCGACTGGCCGCGCACGGCCAGCGGCGACTGCTCCCCCATCGCCCACAGGACGGCGTCGGTGACGTTCGACTTGCCGGAGCCGTTCGGCCCGACGACGACGGAGATCCCGGGCCCGAACTCGAGCCGCGTGCGATCCGGGAACGACTTGAAGCCCTTGAGGGTGAGGGACCTCAGATGCACGTCAGCCCTCCTCCTCTTCCGCGTCGCCGTCGTCCGGCACGACGTCCTCCAGCGTGTCGAGCGCGGCCTGCGCGGCCTCCTGCTCGGCGTGCTTCTTCGAGCGCCCCGACCCGCGGCCCACCTCCTCGCCCTCGACGACCGCGATGACCTCGAACGTCCGGTCGTGCGGCGGCCCCAGCTCCGCGACCACGTCGTAGCTCACCATCTGCCCCCGCCGCGCCAGGCCCTCCTGGAGCGCCGACTTGAAGTCCACCGGGTTCTCCAGCGCCTCCTCGATCTGCGGCAGGAACGCCTCGACCACCGCCTCGGCGGTCCGGTCGTAGCCGTTGCGCAGGTACACCGCCCCGATCACCGCCTCGATCACCGAGGCCAGGACCCGCTCCGTCTCCACCAGCGTCGCCGCGCTCTGCCCCACGCCCTCCGGCGCCGCCGCCCGCAGGCGCTCCGGCACCTCCAGGTTCTCCGCCACCTCGCGGCACGACGGCCCCGAGACCGCCTGCGCGCGGATCTTCGTCAGCCGCCCCGCCCCGTAGCGGTCCTCGTCGAGGCGCGGGAACAGGTAGGTCGTCACCGCCAGCCCCAGCACCGAGTCGCCCAGGAAGGCCAGGCGCGAGTAGGACTCCGACCGCCGGTCCGTCCACGACGCGTGCGTGAACACCTGACGCTGGAGGTCCTCCGGCAGCGCCTCGAGCAGCTCGCGGAGCTTCTGCACTCACGCGCGCCCGACGGCGTGGGCCAGGACGAAGTCGACGGCCTGCCCGACCGTCTGGACCTGCGCGGCCTGCTCGTCGGACATCCGCACGCCGTAGGAGTCCTCGAGCTCCTGCACGAGCGTGTAGAGGTCGAGCGAGTCGGCGTCGAGGTCCTCCTTGAAGTGGGTGGACTCGTCGATGCGCGACGGGTCGACGTCGAGCTCGTCGGCCAGGTGGCCGCGGATCAGCCCGAAGATCTCCTCGCGGGTCATCGATTCACAAGCTAGTAGCGCCGTCGGACGCCGGGACCCGCCTCAGCGCCCCGGCCGCCTCGAGTGCAGCGTACGTGCGCCCGATGACGTCCTCGCGCACGCCGCGCTCGGCGCGCCGGACCGCCTCGCCCCACCCGTCGGGGCCGAACGAGCCGTGCGGGACGACGAGCAGCTTGCGCAGGCCGACCAGGTAGGCGCCGCCCACCGCCTCGGGGTCGAGCTCGGAGCGCAGACCGCGCAGCGCCGGCCGCAGCAGCGCCCCGCCCGCCTTCGCGCGCGCCGACGAGGTCGCGGCGCGGCGCACGAAGTCGATCATCCCCTTCGAGACGCCCTCCGCGACCTTCAGCGCGACGTTGCCGGTGAAGCCGTCGGTGACGATGACGTCGGCGACGCCCTCGGTCAGGGCGAACCCCTCGACGTTGCCGACGAACCCCTCCATCCCGCGCAGCCGCTCGTGGGCGGCGACGATCTCCTCGCGGCCCTTCGTGTCCTCGGTGCCGTTGGAGAGGAGGCCGACCCGCGGGCGCTCCACGCCGAGCACCGTCGAGGCCAGCGCGGCGCCCATGTAGGCGAACTGGACGAGGTGCTCGGGGCGGCAGACCTCGTTGGCCCCGACGTCGAGCAGGGTCACCGGCGCCCCGGGGACGGGGATCGGGACGGCGAGCGCGGGGCGATGGACGCCCTTCGCGCGCTTGACGTTGAAGAGCCCGGCGGCCAGGGCCGTTCCCGTCGAGCCGCCGGCGACGAGCGCGTCGGCCCGGCCCTCGGCCACGGCCCGCGCGGCCTGGACGATCGACGCGTCGGGCGTGGATCGCGCGGCGCGCGCGGGGTCGGCCGCCTTGGCGATCGAGACGGGAGCGTCGATGGTGACGCCCGGCAGCTCGCCGGGCCCGAAGACGAGCACCTCCACGCCGCTCGCCGCTGCCCCCTCGGCCGCGGCGCGAGGATCGTCGGCCCCGTTGACGTCCACCGCGATGACGGGAGAGCGCTCCACGGCGCGGGCCTGGCTAGTGGTCGTGATCGTGGTCGTGACCGCCGGTGGCGGTGACGACCTCGCGGCCCGCGTAGGTGCCGCAGACCGGGCAGACCCGGTGGGGCCGGCGGGGGCTGTGGCAGGTCGGGCACGCGTTGATCGTCGGCGCCGCGGCCTTGTGCGTGGCGCGGCGCTTGCTCGTGCGGGCGTGCGACTGCTTCTGCTTGGGGACGGCCATAGAGCGGCCTAGGGTATCCGGTCAGATGCGGATCCGCCCGATGGAGCCCGAGGACATCGTGCCGTCGCGTGAGATCGGCATGGCGACGCTCCCCACCCCGCCCTCGATCGACAGCAGCGTCCGCGCGCGGTTCAGCGTCGCGCGCTTCGGCCGCGCCCTCGAGGCCTACCGCGAGGGCGCCTGGGTGGCCGAGGACGACGACGGCCGCCTGATCGGCTGCGCGCTCGCGCTCCTGCACGACGGGCTCTGGGGCCTCTCCTACCTCGCCGTCGACCCGGCCTCGCAGGAGCGAGGCGCCGGCCGCGCGCTGCTGAACGCGACCCTCGGGTACGGCGAGGGGTCGCGCGCCGGCCTGATCATGTCCTCCACCGACCCGCGCGCCATGCGGCTCTACGCGACCTCCGGCTTCCAGACGCGGCCGTGCCTCGCCGCGGCGGGCATCGTCGAGCGCTCGGCGATCCCGGGCGGGCTGCGCTCCACCGATGCCGGTGCGGAGGCCCTCGAGCTCGGGACCGCCCTCGGGCGCGAGATCCGCGGCGGCGCGTACCACCCCGAGGACCTCCGGACGTTCCACGAGAACGGCTTCGGCCTCCTGCGCTGCGGCGACGACGGCATCGCCTTCCACGTCGGCGGCGGCCTCCCCGCGCTCCTCCTCGCCCGCGACGACGCCACCGCGATCGACCTGCTCTGGTCGTGCTTCGCCGCCTCGCCCCGCGGCGGGACGGTCAGCGTCGACTTCATGACCGCCGGCCAGGACTGGGCGATCCGCACGTGCCTGGAGGCGGGCCTCGCCCTCTCGCCGGACGCGCCGATGTTCGTCCGCGGCGCCGTCGGCCCGCTGCGGCCCTGGCTGCCCAGCGGCGCCTACCTGTAGCGCGCTACCTGCCGCGGCGGTAGAGGCGGATGGTCAGCGGCGCGAAGATCGCGAAGATCGCGACCGCCTCGAGCAGCGGTCGGACGATCTCCCACGCGCTCGCCTCGCCCGCGATCAGCCCGCGGGCCGCGGTCGCCAGGTGGGAGACCGGGTTGATGCCCACGAACGCCTCGAGCACCGCCGGCAGCGTGTCCGGGATGACGAAGATGTTGCTCAGGAAGACGAGCGGGAAGAGGCCCATGAAGCCGGCGTTGAGGACCGCCTGCTGCGCGCGGAGGATCAGCCCGACCACGGTGAAGATCCACGACATCGCGAACGCGAAGACGGTGATCACGGCGACCGCCGCGAACACGCCCGGCCAGCTCTCGGGGTCGAAGCCCATGATCACGCCGACCACGATCACGACGAACGCCGCGACGACGTAGCGGGCGCTGTCGCCCAGCACCGCGCCGATCAGCGGCGCGGGGCGCCAGATGGGCATCGACTTGAACCGGTCGGTCACGCCCTTCGTCACGTCGGCGTTGAGCGACACGCCCGAGTACACGCTGACGAACAGGACGGACTGGACGAGCAGCCCGGGCAGCAGGTACTGGAGGTACTCGCTCGTCGAGCCCGAGACCGAGCCGCCGAACAGGTACGTGAACATCACGAGGAAGAGGACCGGCGTGAGGGTCACGTCGAGCAGCTGCTCGGGGACGTGCTTGATCTTCAGCATCCCCCTCCATCCGAACGTCAGGCACTGCGCGAGCCGCCCCGGCCGCGGCGGGCGCGGTGTCGAGGCGAGCGCCGAGTAGACCTCCTCGAGGACGGGCTCGGGCGCGCGGGGGCGGGTCGGCGTGCTCACGCCACCGCCTCCTCGGCGTCCTCGACGGGGTGGCCCGTCAGCGCGAGGAAGACCTCGTCGAGCGACGGCTGGCCGAGCGAGAAGTCCGCGAGCGCGATGCCGGCGGCGCTCAGCTCTCCGATCGCCTCGGTCGCGCGGACGGCGTCGGCGACGGGGACCGACAGCGCGGCCGGGTCGGCCTCGAGGTGCGGCTGGGCCTCCAGCGCGCGCTCGAGCACCCGCGCGGCCTCCTCGCGCGCGGCGGGGTCGAGCAGGCGAACGTGGAGCGCGCCCTGGCCGACCGAGGCCTTCAGCTGCGCGGGCGTCCCCTCCGCGATGACCTTGCCGTGGTCGATCACGGCGATCCGCGAGGCGAGCTGGTCGGCCTCGTCGAGGTACTGCGTGCAGAGCAGGACGGTCGTCCCCTGCGCGACGAGCGCGCGCACGATGTCCCACACCTGGTTGCGCGACCGCGGGTCGAGCCCGGTCGTCGGCTCGTCGAGGAACATCACCTCGGGCGTGACGACGATGCTCGCCGCGATGTCGAGCCGCCGCCGCATCCCGCCGCTGTAGTTCTTGACCTGGCGCGCCGCGGCGTCGACGAGGCCGAAGGCGGCCAGCAGCTCGTCGGCGCGCGCCTTCGCGCCCGCGCGCGAGAAGCCGAGCAGCCGGGCGAGGAGGAGGAGGTTCTCGCGCCCCGTCAGGTCCTCGTCGACCGACGCGAGCTGGCCGGTGAGGCTCACGAGCCCGCGGACGGCGTCGGCCTCCTTCACGACGTCGCGCCCGAGCACGCGGGCGCTGCCGCCGTCGGGCTTGAGCAGCGTGGCGAGCATGCGGATCGTCGTCGTCTTGCCGGCGCCGTTCGGGCCGAGCACGCCGTAGACCGTCCCCTGCGGCACGGCGAGGTCGACGCCGTCGACGGCGGTCGTCGGGCCGAAGGCCTTGGCGAGTCCGTTCGCCTCGATGGCGAGCATCAGTCGAGCTTCAGCTCGCGCAGCTTCGACCACCGCGGGTCGGGCTCGCGCTCATGCTCGTGCGGGTTGTCGTTGAGGTTCTCGCCGCAGTGCGGGCACAGGCCGGCGCACTCCTCGCGGCAGACGATCTGGGCGGGCAGGGCGAGCGCGAGCGCGTCGCGCGCCCAGCCGTGCAGGTCGAGCTCCTGGTCCGCGTTCAGGTACGGCGAGTCGAGCTCGTCTCCGCCGCCCGGCTGATCGACCTCGCGGGCGTCGACGGCGAACGTCGGGGTCGCCTCGCCCAGGCAGCGCATGCACGGCCCGGTGAGCGACGCCTCGAAGCGCAGCCGCAGCGAGTAGCCGCTCCCCGTCATGCGGGAGACGTCGATGCGCACCGGCACCTGGCCCGGCTCGACAGCGTACTTCTGGCCGCCGAACCCGAAGTCGTCGAGGCGCACCTCCAGGTCGAGCCGGCGCCCCTCCCCGGGGCTGAGCGACAGGCGCCCGAGATCGAAGATGTCGGTCCGCGCGGCCACCCCCCCGAGGGTAGCGGCGCTAGTCCTCCTCGTCGCCCTCGACGAGTTGCCTCTTGACCACCTTGCCGGTGGCGTTGCGCGGCAGCTCGTCGAGAAACTCGACGTCGCGCGGGACCTTGTACTTGGCGAGGTTCTCCTTGACGTACTTCTTGACCTCGTCCTCGCTCAGGCCGTCGCCCGACTTCACGACGAACGCGGCGAGCCGCTGGCCCCACTCGTCGTCGTCGACGCCGACCACCGCGGCCTCGTCGATCTTGGGATGGTCGGCGAGCAGGTCCTCGACCTCGCGGGGGAAGACGTTCTCGCCGCCGCTGACGATCATCTCGTCGTCGCGGCCGTCGACGTGCAGGCGGCCGCCCTCGTCGAAGTGGCCGACGTCGCCGGTCGACATGAGGCCGTCGATGAGGTCCTTGTTGCCGCCGCCCGTGTAGCCCTCGAAGAGCATCTCGTTGCCGACGAAGATCCGGCCGGTCTCGCCCTGCGGGACCTCCTTGCCGTCCTCGTCGTAGATCTTCACGATCGTCCCGCGCGGCGGCTTGCCGGCGGTGCCCGGGGCCTCGCGGAGGTCCTTCGGCGTGGCGATCGTCGCCCACGCCACCTCGGTCGAGCCGTAGAGGTTGTAGAGCTTGTCGCCGAACGCGTCCATCACGTTCGTTGCCAGCTCGCCCGGCAGCGCGGAGCCGCTGACGTCGATGCAGCGCAGGCTCGACAGGTCGTACTTCTCGATGACCTCGTCGCCGAGCTCGAGGATGCGCTTGAGCATCACGGGGACGACGGCGAGCACCGTGCACTCGTGCTGGGCGGTGTCGCTCAGCGTCATCTCCGGGTCGAACTTGCGGCGCAGGACGAGCGTCGCCGCCAGGCCCATCCCGAGCGTGAGGTGCGCGAAGCCCCAGGAGTGGAACATCGGCGCGGCGACCATCCAGTTCTCGCGGGCGCGCAGCGGGATCTTCGAGAAGAGGCTGGCGGCCGGGTCGAGCGACTCGGGCTGCGAGCGGCTCGCGCCCTTCGGGGTGCCCGTGGTGCCGCTGGTGAGGATGACGACGCGGCCCTTCTCCTCCGGCGGGTCGAGGTCGGAGTCGTCGCCCTCGTCGATCAGGTCCTCGATGACGGGGCAGTCCGGCTTCTCCGGGCCGTCGAACCAGGCGATGAAGCGCTTGCGGCGCTTGCCCGCGTCCTCGACCATCTCGGCGAACTCCTCGTCGTAGACGAGCGCCTTGGGCTTCTCGCGCTTGACGACGTCGGTGACCTGGGGCGCCGCGAACTGCGTGTTGAGGTACAGCGCGTGGGCGCCGATCTTGCTGCACGCGACCGTCGCGTCGATGAAGCCGCGGTGGTTGCGGCAGAGGATCGCGACGCCGTCGCCCGGCTCGATGCCGTGGTCGAGGAACGCGTTGGCCAGCGCGTTCGTGCGGCGGTGGACCTCGTCGAAGGTGAGCGTCCCGAGCTCGTCGATGATCGCCGTCTCGTTGGGGAAGCGGATGGCGGCGGCCGTGTAGCCGGCGGCGGGCGTCGGGCCCCAGCGGTTCAGCGTCAGCGCGATCCGTGCGAGCTTGTCGGGCCGGATCGGGCGGATGATCCCGGCGTTCGTGAGCGTGTAGGCCACCCACGTCTTGTTGAGCACCTGATCGAGGACGTTCATTCTGCGTCTGATCTTCTCACTTACGCGGCAGATCTAACGTCTTGGGGACCTCTCCCCGCTCGATCAGCCCGCGGATCTCGCGCACGTGGCGGGGGTCGAGGAAGACGTGCCGCTGGCCCACGCTCGGCTTCTCGGTGAGCAGGCCGGCCCGGATCAGCGCCTCCCCCACCTCGCTGGCCAGCGCGCGCTCGTCCTGCGGGAAGCCTCGCGCGAGGTGGGCGAACTCCGTGTGGTAGCCGCCCCACTTCCCCATGCCGTCGAGGCGCTGGAGGATGCGCCGCGCCGCCCTGCGGGAGGGGTCGGGGTCGTCGTGGGGCCGCGGGACGTCGCGCCGCTGCGCGCCGAGGATCTGGAGGACGGCGGTCTCGTGCTCCTCGACGGACTTCGGATCGCTCGGGCGGCCGCCGAGCGTGGCGACGGCGTGCGCGACCTTCAGCGGGTGGTGCGGGCCGATCGGCTCGCGCCAGTCCTCGGCCTTCAGCTCGCCGACCGCGACGCCCCGCGAGCGGAGGCGGTCGACGCCGGCGACCGCCTCGTCGAAGGCGAGCGCCGCCAGCTCCGGCTCGAACGGCCCCGCGCGCAGCGCCAGGTGACCCTCGAAGTCCCCTGCCTCCAAGGCGTCACTCGCGCCCGCCTGGACGAGCGCCTCGACCGCGGCCGCTACCACGAGCCACGCGCGCTCGCTCACGGCGTTAGCGTCGGCGCGCAGTGAGGCGGGTGCTGGGAGGAGAGCGCCGTCCCCGAATGCGACGACGATCGGGTCGCCGTAGCCGGAACGAGGCTTCGACAGCTCAATCCTTCCGCGATTCAGTTCCGCGACAAGCAGAGCCCGTACGCGGGATGGCGCAGCCGTGCGCAAGCGTTCGGACCGCCACGTCATCAAAATCGTCGCGATCGGCACGACGCCAAGCGACAGCTGTCCGCCGATACGATCCCGAACCGGTGAGCAATGAAAACCCTAACTGGGCTCAGCGGTACGAAGCGGTTCGACCGGAGTACGAAGGCTTTGATCGGCGGCTGCACGAGCTGTTGATCACCCTATTGCGGCGCGATGGTCTCGACGTAGTGAACGTCGAGCATCGGGTCAAGACTGTCGAGAGCTTCGTCGGCAAGGTCACTGGCCGGGGGAAGAAGTACGACCACCCCTTGGCGGAGGTCACGGATCTCGTCGGGCTTCGCGTCGTCACGTTTTACTTGGAGGACGTGGCGGCCGTCGGCGATCTGCTCCGTCGAGAGTTCGCGGTAGACAGCGTCAACAGCGTCGAGAAGATGTCCGAACTCGAGCCGGACCGGTTCGGCTATATCTCGACCCACTACATCATCGCCGTTGGCGAGCCCCGTGCGGAGCTTCCGGAGTGGGCGCCGTACGTCGACATGAAGGCTGAGGTCCAGGTGCGGACCGCCCTTCAGCATGCGTGGGCTGCGGTCGATCACAAGCTCGCGTACAAGTCAGTCCGCGCCGCCCCGGCGGATCTTCGGCGACGCCTCTCGCGGCTCTCCGCATTGTTTGAACTCGCGGACGAGCAGTTCTCGCTCCTCAGGGACGCACGGCAGCGCGTCGAAGAGGACTACG
>DASVRH010000175.1:0-12744 GCA_036388715.1 Solirubrobacteraceae bacterium
GCAGCGCGTGCGCGCCGCTGAACGCCGTCTCCTTCACCCCGCCGCGGTAGGCGGCGCCCAGCACGAGCACGGTCCTGCCGGCGACGTCGCCGAGCAGGTCGATCGCGTAGTCCGGCATCGCCTCGTTGACCTCGCGCGCCACCGCGGGCAGCCGGGCATTCGGGTCGCCGGCCAGGTAGAAGCGCGGGTAGACGGGGATGCAGTGCCCGCCGACGGCGACGCCCGGGCGGTGGATGTGGCTGAAGGGCTGGGAGTTCGCCGCGTCGATGACGCGCTGCACGTCGAGCCCGCGGGCGTCGGCCGCGCGGGCGAGCTCGTTGGCGAACGCGATGTTGAGGTCGCGGTAGGTCGTCTCGGCGAGCTTGGCCATCTCCGCCGCCTCGGCCGAGCCCATGCCCCACACGTCGGCGCCCTGGATGAACCGTCCGTACAGCTCGACGCCGCGCGCCTCGCCGCGCTCGCTCAGCCCGCCGACGAGCTTCGGGTACGTCGCGAGGTCGCGCAGGACGCGCCCGCTGAACACCCGCTCGGGCGAGAACACGCAGAAGAAGTCCTCCTCGGCGCGCAGGCCGCTCGAGCGCTCGAGCGCGGGCGCGATCCGCTCGCGTGTCGTGCCCACCGGCACCGTGGTCTCGATGCTGACCGTGGTGCCGGCCTTCAGGCCGCGCGCGACGTCCTCGACGACGCTGTCGAGGATCGCCCAGTCCGGCTGCGCGCGGTCGTCGACGTAGAGCGGCGGCACGGCGACGACGAGGTCGGGCCCCTCCGCGACGGCGGCCGTCGTGTCGGTCACCGCGCGCAGGCGCCCGGCGGCGGTCGCCTCGCGCAGCGCCTCCTCCAGGCCCTCCTCGTTGGGGAAGGGCGGCGTGCCGGCGTTGACCAGCTCGACGACGCGCTCGTCGACGTCGCAGCCGACGACCTCGTGCCCGGCGCGCGCGATCTGGGCGGCAAGGGGGAGGCCCACCTTGCCGAGGGCGACGACGACGGCCCTCATCGCGCCGGCGTCAACCGGACGGTCTCGCCGCTGCGCGCGCTGGCCAGCACGGCCTCGGCGGTCATGACGGTCTCCAGCCCCGCCTCGAGCGAGACGACGGGAGCGCCCTCCTCGCCCCGGACGAACGCGCGGAACGCCTCGTGCTCGACGACGAGCGGCTCGCGGCGCTGCAGCGCGAAGCGGATCGAGTCGCCCTCCGAGACGCCGCGCAGCTGCTGGGTCGCGGCCCACTCGATGTGGACGTCGGCGTTCTCGTGCAGCGTCAGGTCGCCGGTGAGCGTGTCCGCGATCAGCATCCCGCGCTCGCCGAGGATCCGCGTGCGGCGCGTCTTCGTCGGGGTCAGCCAGTCGACGGAGCAGTGGAACGGCACGTCGCCGGCCAGGCGGCCGGTCGCCAGGACGAGGTCCTCGTGCTCGCGGCCCATCCGGTGCGAGGTCTGCGCGGCGACGACCTCGACCGGCGAGTCGCCGAGCCAGCGGACGAGGTCGAGGTCGTGGGTGGCAAGGTCCTTGACGACGCCGACGTCCTTGATCCGGTCGGGGAACGGGCCGGTGCGCTCGGTGGCGATGAGCATCAGCGGGCCGAGCTGGTCGAGCCGCTCGCGGGCGGCGAGCAGCGCGGCGTTGTAGCGCTCGACGTGGCCGACCGCGGCGCGGACGCCCGCGCGCTCGACGGCGGCGATGACGTCGCGCGCCTCCTCGGTCGTGGCGGCCAGCGGCTTCTCGACGAGCAGGTGGACGCCCTCGGCGGCCAGGCGCTCGACGCAGGCGACGTGCTCCTCGGTGGGGACGGCGACGATCGCGAAGTCCGGAGGGGTGCCCCGCAGCAGGTCGTCCACCGACGTGTGCAGCAGCGCGGGGTCGTGGACGGCGCGGTAGCGGTCGCCGCCGGGGTCGACGGCGCCGGCGAACTCGACGTCGGGGGTCGTCTGGAGGATGCGGGCGTGGTGCCGGCCGATCATGCCGAGGCCGAGCACGGCGCCGCGCAGGGGTGCGTCCATCGCGCCGGTAGCCTACTTCGCGTGCCCGCCGGTCTCCCCGCCCGACGCCGTAGCCGCGCCGCGCTGCGGGTCGACCGGCGCACCTGGGCGCTCGGCGTCGTCGCGCTCGGGACGACCGTCGCCGTCGGCGCGGGCGAGCTCGCGCGCGTGTGGCGGCGGGGCTCGGCGCCGCTGCCGACCGAGACCACGGACGTCATCGGCGCCACCGAGGAGGCCGTCCGCGAGACGGTCGAGGTGGCCCGCGCCGGCTACCGCGGCGGCTCGACGCGGGAGAACGCCCTGCTCAACCTGCTCGGGTCGTTCAGCCTGACCTTCGGGCTCGCCCGGCTGCTGACCTACGTGATCCGCCGGCGCCGCCGCCTCGGCCCCATCCGCGACTACCGCGTGGGCGACCGCCACGTGCACCACTTCGTCCCCGGGATCGCGGTGGCGTTCCTCGCCGGCGGCGCCTCGGTCGTCTCGCGCAACGAGGCGCTCGACCCGTGGCTGGCGCTCCCGTTCGGGGCGGGCGTGGCGCTCACGCTCGACGAGTCGGCGCTCCTCCTCGAGCTCGACGACGTGTACTGGACCGAGCGCGGCGTCATCAGCCTGCAGATCACGCTGGGGACGCTCGCTCTGATGTCGTCGGTCGCGCTCGCGCTGCGGATGCTCCGGCGTGGTGAGGCCGACGTGCTGGAGGCAGAGACATGAGCGGAGGACTGACACCGGGCGACCCCCTCGGCGGGGACGAGCCGCGGCGCGAGGTGGCGCCGCCGCCTCCCGCGTCGCCCGAGGCGCCTGTTGCGGGCGGCTACGGCGGCGGCCGCGTCCCCCCGGGCGCGTTCGCGCCCCGCGGGCGCGACGAGCTGGCCAACCCGTACGCGAACGCGGAGCCCGCCGAGTGGTGGCGTCGCGCCGTGGCCGCGATCGTCGACGGGCTCATCGTCGGCCTCGCCTCCGCCGTCGTGCTCGCCATCCTCGGCGCGATCCTCTTCGGCGCGCTGTCGCTCGACTCGCCCGGCGGCGCGGCGGGCGCGATCGTCGTCGTCCTGATCGGGATCGCCGGCGTCGCCATCGCCGGCTTCCTCTACGCGCCGCTGATCATGGCCCGCACCAACGGGCAGACGTGGGGCAAGCAGATCATGGACTGCCGCGTCGTCCGCGACGACGGGCGCCCGATCGACTTCCTGTGGGCCGCCTACCGCGAGATCCTCGTCAAGACGATCCTGCTCGGCATCGTCGGCTCGTTCACCGCCGGGATCGCCTACCTCGTCAACTACCTCTGGCCGCTGTTCGACGACCGCAACCGCGCCCTGCACGACATGGTCGTGGCCTCGCGCGTCGTGAAGGACTAGGGCCCTACGCGGCCAGCTTGTCGCTGGCGCTCTGGTCGAGCCAGACGATCTGCTCGCGGCCGGGCCCGACGCCGACGCAGGCGATCGGCACGCCCGTCCGCTCGGCGATCATGTCGAGGTAGTCGCGCGCGGCCTGCGGGAGGTCGGAGCTCGAGCGGGCCTCGCCGATGTCCTCGGTCCAGCCCGGGACCTCCTCGTACTCGCCGACGGCGTGGTGCAGCACGGACTGGTGGTAGGGGAAGTCCTCGAAGACGGCCTCGTCGCGGCCGCGGTAGCGCGTGGCCACCTTCAGCGTCTCGAAGCCGCTGAGGACGTCGAGCTTGGTGATGGCCAGCGCGGTCATGCTGTTGATGCGCGCCGCGTACTTCAGCGCGACGAGGTCGAGCCAGCCGGTGCGGCGTGGGCGGCCGGTCGTGGTGCCGAACTCGCCGCCGCGCCGGCGGATCTCCTCGCCGACCTCGTTGTGCAGCTCGGTCGGGAAGGGGCCGGCGCCGACGCGGGTGGCGTAGGCCTTGGCGATCCCCCACACCTCGTCGATGTCGCGCGGGCCGACGCCGGCGCCGATGCACGCCGAGCCGGCGACCGGGTTCGAGGAGGTGACGAACGGATACGTGCCGTGGTCGATGTCGAGCAGTGTCGCCTGGGCGCCCTCGAAGACGACGGTCCGCCCGGCGTCGAGGTCCTCCCACGCCAGCCGCGCGGTGTCGGCGATGTACTGCTCGATCCGATGGCCGTAGGTCAGATATTCCTCGGTCATCGTCTGGAGGTCGAGGCTCGGGTCCTTGATGAACGGGCGCAGCGAGAGGCGCTTCGGGTCCATCGCGGCGACGATCTTCTTCTTGAGGATCTTCTCGTCGAGGAGGTCCTGCACGCGAATGCCGAGGCGCGCGGCCTTGTCGGCGTAGCAGGGGCCGATGCCGCGGCGGGTCGTGCCGATCTGGAGCTTGCCGAGCTTCGCCTCGCCCGCCTGGTCGAGGAGCTTGTGGTACGGCATGATCAGGTGCGCGTTGGCGCTGATCTTCAGCCCGCTCATGTCGATCCCGCGCCCGCGCAGGCCGTCGATCTCGCCGGTGAGGACGCCCGGGTCGATCACCACGCCGTTGCCGATGATGCAGCGCTTGCCGGGGTGGAGGATCCCGCTCGGGATCAGGTGCAGCGCGAACTTCTCGCCCTCGCGGACGATGGTGTGGCCGGCGTTGTTGCCGCCCTGGAAGCGGATGACGGAGTCGGCCCGCTCGGCGAGCAGGTCCACCACCTTCCCCTTGCCCTCGTCGC
Organism: Solirubrobacteraceae bacterium; assembly: GCA_036388715.1. GTDB lineage: Bacteria > Actinomycetota > Thermoleophilia > Solirubrobacterales > Solirubrobacteraceae > CADCVT01. Next base: position 4,605 of record DASVRH010000175.1, read on the forward strand.
CCCACTGGGCGCCGACGATCGCGATGCCGGGCATCGTGTCGAGAGTCTAGGCGCCGTCGCCGCCGCGCCGCATGCCGGCCACCCGCCGCTCGAGCTCCTCCATGTACGACGTGGAGTAGTCGACGGCCGGGCCGGCGAGCGAGCGGCGGTCCTCGCCCATGAGCAGGACGGGGTCGCCGCAGACCTCGCGGATGCGGCTGACGATGCGCGGGCCGAGCTGCTCGGCGAGCTGGTCGGGGTCGAGGTTGGTGGTGATGACGAGCGAGCGCTGCTCCTCGTAGCGGGCGTTGACGATCGCGTAGAGCTGCTCGAGGACCCACTCGGTCGCGCGCTCGGCGCCGAGGTCGTCGAGGTGGAGCAGGTCGACCTCCGACAGCGAGTCGACGAGGTGCTGGAGGCCCTCCTCGCTGGTCATCGCCTCGCGCAGGACGCCGAGCAGGCGCGGCAGCGAGTAGATGGCGACGCTGCGGCCGGTCTCGATCGCCGCCTTCGAGACGAGCATGGCGAGCGTGGTCTTCCCGGTGCCCACGTCGCCGACGAACCAGATGCCGCGGCCCTCGTCGAGGTTGCGGTCGATCTCGCGCGTGAAGCGGCGGACCTCGCGCACGACGGTGTCCGGCATGTCGACGACGGGCGCGCGCTCGAACGCGACGTCGCGGTAGCGCTTCGGCAGCCGGGCCTCGAGCCGGCGCGCCTTCGTCCGGCTGACGCGCAGCGGCCGGCACGTGCAGTCACGCGCGGTGTTCGTCGCCTCGTCGATGAGGAAGCCGGAGCCGTCACAGGCGCCGTGCGGGCACGCGCTCACTTCTTCCTGCCGGCCCAGCCGAGGCGGTTCCGCGTCACTGGAACCTCTCGCCCGCGTAGTTGAGGAACTTCGGGTACTCCTTCTGGAACGTCAGGACGACGTCGCCGATGCCGCCGTTGCGGTGCTTGGCGATGATGATGTCGGCCTCGCCCTCGCGCTCGGACTCGCGGTCGTAGTACTCGTCGCGGTAGATGAAGGCGACGAGGTCGGCGTCCTGCTCGATCGAGCCGGACTCGCGCAGGTCGGAGAGGACGGGGCGCTTGTCGTGGCGCTGCTCGACGCCGCGGTTGAGCTGGGAGAGCGCGACGACGGGGACGTTCAGCTCGCGCGCGAGGATCTTCAGCCCGCGGGACATCTGCCCGATCTGCTCGACGCGGTTCTCGACCCGCCCGTCGGCCCGCATGAGCTGGAGGTAGTCGATGATGACCATGCCCAGGCCGTGCGACTGGTGCAGGCGCCGCGCCTTCGCGCGGATCTCGAGCAGGCCGACGTCGGAGGAGTCGTCGATGAAGAGCGGCGCGCGGGCGAGCTTCTGGCTGGCCTCGAGGATCTTCGGCCACTTGTGCTCGGCGACGCGGCCCTTGCGCAGCTCGTCGCCCTTGATGCGCGCCTGCGAGGCGACGAAGCGCTGGGCGAGCTCCGTCTCGGACATCTCGAGGCTGAACAGGGCGACCGGCGCGTTGTGGTCGATCGCGGCGTTCTCGGCGATGTTGGTGACGAGGGCCGACTTCCCCATCGACGGGCGCGCGGCGATGATGATCAGGTTGCCGGGCTGGAAGCCGCCCGTCATCTCGTCGAGGTCCTTGAAGCCGGTCGGCGTGCCGGTGAGCGCGGTGCCCTCGAGCGACAGCCGGTGCAGCTTGTCGAGCTCGTCGTGGAGGACCTCGTCGATCTTGCGGAAGTCCTTCTGGCGGTCGTCGTGGGCGACCTCGAGCATCGCGCGCTCGGCGCGCTCGACGAGGTCGCGCGGGGCGCCCTGCTGCTGGGCGACGGACTCCTGGATCTCGTACGTCGTGTTGAGCAGCCGGCGCATGAGCGAGTGCTCGCGGACGATGCGCGCGTACTGGCGGGCGTGGCCGGCGGCGGGGACCGCCGCGGCGAGGCCGTCGATCGTCGCCTGGCCGCCGGCCTGGTCGAGGTCGCCCTGCGCGCGCAGTCGCTCGGAGACCGTGAGGACGTCGATCGGCTCGCTCTCCTCGTAGAGGCCGAGCATGGCCGCGTAGATGAGCCGGTGGCGCTCGCGGTAGAAGTCCTCCGGCTTGAGGCCCTCCTCGATGACGAGCGCGTACATCGCCCGCTCGGAGAGCAGGATCGCGCCCAGCACCGACTGCTCCGCCTCGAGCGAGTGAGGCGGGCCGGGCGCCGCGGAGGCGCCTTCGGTGGGGGGCGCGAAGGTCGTCATGGGTGCGCGATCCTAGATCGCACTCGGCGCCTCCCACGCGCCACTCGACCCCCTTCCGGGAGTCCTCCCCGCTCCTTGCGGAGGAATGCTGTGGAGGGGCGGATCACGAACCTATGTTCGGCGATCAGCAGGACAGATTGCTCCTGTTGTCCGACGACGCCACCGGGCGGCGCGTGTGCACGATCGCACACGTGGGTAGGAGAACTGAACAGCGCGGTGTAGATCTACCCTTTACAGAATCCACGACCGGACCTACACTCGCCTCGGAGGAGAACGTGACTCCGACGACGGATAGGGATGGTTCGCTGCGAGTCCCCCATTTGGGGTCGTCCGTCCTCGCCGCGCGTGCGCAGCGCGAGGAGGTCCCGACGGAGCGCGACGACCGCGGCGTGTGGCGGTACGCCGGCACGAACGTCGAGGTCCCGGGCGCCCGCGACGTGACACTCGCAGAGCAGGTCCGTCCGCGGGAGGTCGCCCGCAGCGGCGAGTCGCCCGAGGCGGTGCTCCTCTCACTGTCGGAGATCGTCGCGGACGCCCGCTTGAACTGGGCGCTTCAGGCCGGCACGCGCCTCCAGGGCTCGGGGACGCAGGACGACGTCTTCGTCGTGCCATGGTCCGTGTGGCAGGAGCACGCTGACGAAGCCGTCGGAGCGCACCTTCCCGAACGCGACGCCCGCGGGGTCATGCGCGGCGTCGCGAGGGTGGAGCGCGAGCTGCGCCTGGCGCGTCATCGTCAGGAGGTGGCTGCGCGAGAGCGACTCTTGATGCTGCTCTTCGCATCCGAGCTCGGAGCCACTCGCCGGGCGACCGCGGCGCTCCTCGGTGTCAGCCCGACAAGGGTTCAACAGCTGATCGACGAGGCGGACGAGGACACGCGAGCGACGGCGCGCGAGCTCGTCGAGGACGCGCGGCACATTCTCAGGCGCGAGGAGCGGGACGGTCCCGCGCCGGCAGATACGGTGGCTTCGGAATTCGAGGTATCGGCGGAGCGCTACGAGAGGGCGCTCCATGTACTCCGTCTCTGTGATCTCCTGGTCGACGAGGAGGGCGTCGTCGAGCTCACCGAGTCGGGCCGCAAGATCGCGCGCCGCCTCGAGGCGACCGAGGAGCGCAGCCGGCATGGATGAGGGCAGGACGGCCGAGGAGCTCGTCCAGGCGAGCCGCGAGGTGTACGCCGACATCCATCACCGGGCGCGGCAGGAGCGCGCCCGTGGCGACGCGGATGCGCTCGCGCACGTCCTGGAGCAGGCCGAGCGCACCGGTGTCTCCGTCGAAGAGCGTCGGGCCATGGCGTCTGAGGGCTATCACGCGATCGCGCGCCGTCTGGTCCGCCCCCCGAAGGCAAAGCGCCGCTGGAAGGACTGGGTCAGCCCCCGTCGCGAGGACCGCCGACTGCCCTCGGCGCCTCGCCGGCCTGAGCTTCCTCCCGGAGACTGACGCCCGTGGCTACTTCGAGTCGACGACGATCGTCTTCACGTTCGCCGTCACGCCGTCGTTGATCTCGACGACGACCATGTAGGTCCCGACGTGCCGGATCGGCTCGTCGAGGTGGATCTTGCGCTTGTCGAGCGCGAGGCCGCGGGCGTCCTTGATCGCATCGGCGATGTCCTGCGTCGTGACCGACCCGAAGAGGCGGCCGTCGTCGCCGGCCTGCTGGGCGATGGTGAGGACGGTGCGGTTGAGGACCGCGGCGCTGTCGTGCGCCTTCTCGGTCGCCTGGCGCGCGGCGCGCTCGGCCGCCTCCTGGCGCTCCTTGGCCTGCTCGAGCAGGCCCTTCGACGCCGGCTGCGCGAGCTTGCGCGGGATCAGGAAGTTGCGCAGGTAGCCCTTGGAGACGTCGACGACGGTCCCCTTCTCGCCGAGGTTCTCGACGTCCTGGAGGAGGATGGCCTCGGGCATGGGGCTAGTCGCGGTCGCGGTCGCGGTCACGCCCGCCGCGGCCCCGGGGGCCGTCCTCGCGGCCGCCCTCGGCCACGTACGGCAGCAGGGCGAGCTCGCGGGCGCGCTTGACGGCGCGGGCGATCTGGCTCTGGTGCCGGCGGCACGCGCCGGTGATGCGGCGCGAGCGGATCTTCCCCTTCTCGGAGATGAACCGCTTGAGCGCGTCGACGTCCTTGTAGTCGACGTGCTCGATCTTGTCCTTGCAATACGGGCAGGGCTTGCGCCGTCCGCCGGACGGCCCGCCCTTCCGATCACGGCGCCGCACGGGCTTGCGGCTGCGCTGCTTGGCCATTCAGAAACCTCTTGAAGTCTTCGACGTCAGGCCGCGCGCGACCGTACCTCCGCGCGGGCGAAGGGAACATTGTGACACGTCGGCTCCGAACGGCCGGGACACGACCGGATCCACGCCGCCGTCCCTCACTCCGGCGCAGGGTCTTCCAGCGCCCCGATGACCGGCGAGAACGCGTCGACCCGCTCGCTCGGCAGCAGGCGCCCGCGCACCATCGTCCGCCGCCGCCAGTCCTCGTCGTTCTCGCCGTCCTGCGTGTAGAGGACGCCGTACGAGCCGGGCGCGATCTCTCCGGCGCGCTCGAAGAACGGGACGACGGCCGGGTTGCGATGGTTGTTGAGGCCGTGGATCGAGACGAAGTGCGAGCCGTTGCTCGTCGTCAACCGGGCCTCGCCGGTGCCGAGCGCGAGCGCGGCGAGCTCGTGCCGCACTCGCCCCAGCATCTCGTTCTCGAGACCACGTTCGACTTCCGGCGGCGGGTCGTCGTACGCCGCGGTCCGGCGAAGGGCGATCCAGCCGTGGTACTCGAACATGCCGCACATCATCGCGCCCCTCAACGACGACGGGCTCCCCTTCCGGGGAGCCCGCTGTGCGTGCCGGCCGGCCTGGTGTGGCCGGCTAGATCCGAAGCGCTCCTAGAACGGGATGTCGTCCTCGGAGGCCGACGAGCCGCCGCCACCGCCGCCCGCGGGGGCGCCGACGAAGTCGTTCGTGTCGACGGGGACGTCCGAGCGGGGCGTGAAGCCGCCGCCGTTGCCGCCGCCGCCCGCGCCGTCGGGCGAGGAGAGGAACTGGACGTTGTCGGCGACGATCTCGACCGACTGGCGGTTGTTGCCCTCCTTGTCCTGCCACTCGCGCCACTCCAGGCGGCCGTCGATGGCCACCGGGCGGCCCTTCGACAGGTACTGGGCGGCGTTCTCGCCCTGGCGACCCCAGATGGTCACGTCGAAGTAGTTGGGCTTGTCGACCCACTCGCCCGACTGCCCGTCCTTGCGGCGGGTGTTCGAGGCGATGCGCAGGCTGCAGACGGACATGCCGCTGGGCAGGGACCGCAGCTCCGGGTCACGCGTCAGGTTCCCCGTGAGGATCACCCTGTTGATGTTTGTCGCGGCCATCCCGCAACTCCTTTCGGCAACGAACTTCTGGCTCGAGGGCGAGTGTACGTTCCGGTCGGGTCAGAACCGGCGTGTATGCCGGAATCTCCGCAGGTTCGTTGCGGAGACGGATGGAAGCGGGGGCGTTCCGTGACGCCTAGGCGTCGTCGTCCGGGTCCGGCGTGCCGCCGGTGACCGGAGCGGCGGCGCGGAGGTCCGGCGGGCCGGGGGTGCCCTCGCGCAGCTTGATGATGCGATAGCGGACGACGCCGTCGGTGATCCGGAGCGTCCGGTCGAGCCGGTCGAGCAGCTCGCGCGGCCCGTGGAACTGGATCAGGTGGTAGTCGGCGTCCGTCTTGTGCCGGATCTCGTACGCCATCTTGCGCCGGCCCCAGTCGTGCGCGGACACGATCGTGCCGGTCTCGGCGACCATCGCCTCCACGTCCGCGAGGATGCGCTCACGCTGCTCCTCGGGAAGCTCCGAGTCGAGCAGGATGTTCAGGTCATATGTGATCTCGGCGTCAGCCATCGGACGGCCGAACACTGTAGCGAGGGGGCGATCCGCGCCGCCGCGCGCCCTGAAGGCCGTCATGGACCTGATGAGGCGCGTGCGCTGGGGGAACGTGGGCCGGGCGGCGGCGCTGGTGGGGGTCGTCCTCCTGATCGTGCTGTGGCCGCGGTTGCGGTCGGCGCCGCCGGAGGTGCCGCCGTCGGTGCCGGCCTTGTCGTCCCCGCCCGTGGCGCCCGCTCCTCGTAGCAGCGCCCCGCCCGTCGCGCGAGAGGCGCCGCCGGCGCGGTCCGGGGGCAGTGAGGGTGGGAGGGCTCGGGTGGCGCGACGGAAGGAGCGGCCGCGGCGGGTGGTTCCTCCGCGCGCGCCTTCACCCGCGCCTGCACGCGCGCCTGCTCCGCCCGCGCCGGCGCCGCCCGCTCCCGCGCCGCTCCCCGCTCCCGCGCCCGTCCCCGCCACCGAGTTCGGATTCGAGTAACACCTTCCCCAGGCTGTCCTGGATAGACGCCGCGGAGCGACGACTAGCCAGGATCGCTTGCGGCGAGCGCGGACTTCTTGTTGCGGATGTCCTCGAGCTGGTCGTCGATCCAGTTGCCGGGGTCGCGCGAGTTGACGATCTCCTGCAGCCCGCGCATGCGCCGCGCGCGCTCCTCGGGCGCCATGGTCAGGGCGGCGTGGATCGAGTCCGCCGTCTCCTGGATGTCGAACGGGTTGACGCTCAGCGCGTACTCGCCGAGCTCCTCGTGCGCGCCCGTGTTCTCGGACAGCACCGAGACGCCGTCGTGCTCGTTGACCAAAGGCCCCTCCTTGGCGACGAGGTTCATCCCGTCGAACATCGCGTTGACGAGCAGCACGTCGTAGTGCTTGTAGGCGGCCATCGCCTCCTCGAGGTCGTCGCGCAGCTTGAGCTGGATCGGCATCCAGTCCGGCGTGCCGTGGCGGTGGTTGACGACGGCGACGAGCGCCTCGATCCGCTCCAGGTACTCGGCGTACTCCGGCACGTCGGTCCGCGACGGCATGAGCTGCGCCACGAACGTGACCCGCTCGGCGAACTCCGGGTGCTGCTCGAGGAACAGGTCGAAGGCCGAGAACCCGCGCAGGACGTTCTTCGAGAGGTCCGCGCGGTCCACGCGCAGGATGAGGAAGTCGCGCTTGCGCCGCAGCAGCTCGGCCTCGAACTCCTGCGTGCGCTCCGAGGCGGCGACGCGGCAGGTCGCGCCGGCGTCGATCGGCAGCGGGTAGGCGCGGACCCAGACCTCGCGCCCCTCGAAGGCGACGACGCCGCGCCCGAAGTCGACGTCGAGGTCCATCAGGTCGCGGCAGCACTGCAGGAAGTTCCACCTGTACGACCGGGTGTGGAAGCCGACGATGTCGTTCGACAACAGGCCCTCGAAGATCTCGCGCCGGATCCCGCGGGGGAGGACGCGCCAGGCGTCCGGCTGCGTCCACGGGATGTGGATGAAGTGGTGCAGGAAGGCGTCCGGCCGCGCGCGCCGCACGAGCGCCGGCAGCGTGTAGAGGTGGTAGTCGTGGACCATCACGACCGGGTCGTCGATGCCCTCGATCTCGTCGAGCACCGCCTCGGCGAGGTCGTCGTTGACGACGTTGTAGCCGTACTCGAACGCCTCGACCTCGTTGCGGCGGATGTCCGGGGCGTTGGACAGGTCCCAGAGGTAGTGCTGGATGAACCACAGCATCGGGTTCGCGAAGACGTTGTAGAAGCGCTCGTAGGCCTCGGGGTCCGACGCGACCAGGCGCACCTCGTACGACCCGCCCGCGGGCGACTCGACCGTGAACGGCCGCCCGCCCGCCTGCGACGCCTTCTCGGCGTCCTCGTCGGTCATCGCCGAGGCGATCCACGTCGTCTCGCGGTGCGACGCCAGGCCCGTCAGCGCGGTCACGAGCCCGCCCGTCCCGCGCTTCACCTCGCCGCCGGGGCCGAACGTCACCGGCCCGCGATTGGAGACCAGGACCAGCGGGGCCGACATCAACCAGCCGGCTCGGCGGCCGCCGGAGCCGCCGCGGCGGGGGCGACCCCGCCGTTTCCGAGCGCGTCGTTCATGATCCGAAGGTAGTCGCGCAGGTACCGGGGCATCAGGAA
>DASVRH010000176.1:0-2662 GCA_036388715.1 Solirubrobacteraceae bacterium
GAGCGCATCCGGCTCGCCGGGCTCGGCCACGACGAGGCCGAGCAGCTGCTCACCGCGACGGGGCGGCTCGTCGACGCCGAGGAGCGCGCCGCGATCGTCGCCCGCACCGAGGGCAACCCGTTCTTCCTCGAGCTGTTCGGCGACAGCGAGCCCGCGACGATCCCCGCCGGCGTCCGCGAGGCGATCGACCAGCGGCTGGCCGGGCTCTCCGAGACCGCGCGCGAGGTGCTGGTCCTCGCCGCCGTCGCCGGGCCGGTCTTCGACGTCACCGTGCTGGCCACGGCGGCGCGCACCGACGTCCTGGCCGCGGTCGACGAGGCCGTGGCCGCGGGGCTGGTCGAGGAGGACGTCGAGGCGTTCGGCCGCTACCGCTTCCACCATGCGCTGCTGCGCGACGTCCTGTACGAGGAGCCGAGCCGCATGCGCCGCGCGCGGCTGCACATCCACCTCGCGCGGGCGCTCGAGGAGCGGGGAGGCCACGAGTCCGAGGTGGCGCACCACCTGCTCGCCGCGCTGCCCTCCGGCGACGCGCTGCGCGCCGTCAACGCCGCGGCGCTCGCCGCCCGCCGCGCCGGGTCGATGCTCGCCCACGAGGAGGCGGCCACGCTCTACCGCCGCGCGCTCACCGCGCCGGGCAGCGGGCTCTCGGACACCGATCGCGCGGAGATGCTCATCGGCCTGGGGGAGGCCGAGCTGCGCTCCGGCGCGCGCGACAGCGCGCGCCCCGCGCTCGAGCACGCCGCGGTCCTCGCCACGAAGCTGAAGGACGGCGCGCTGCTCGCCCGGGCGGCGCTCGCCCACGGCGGCGTCGGCGTCGTCATCAGCGCGCCCGACCCCGTCACCGTCCGGCTGCTGCGCGACGCGCTCGCGCTGCTCGACCACGACGACCCGCTGCGCGCCCGCGTCATGGCCCGGCTCTCGGTCGAGCTCTACTACGCCGATCGCGACGAGGCCGAGGTCCTGAGCGCCAACGCCGTCGCCCTCGCGCGCCGCCAGCGCGAGCCGGCCGCGCTCGCCGCCGCGCTCAGCGCCCGCCGCGTCGCGCTGTGGACGCCCGCCCACGCCGAGGACCGCCTCGCCGTCGCCGCCGAGATGGAGGAGATGGCGCTGCGCGCCGGTGACCGCGAGCAAGCGCTCCAGGCCCACAACTGGCTCGTCGTCGACCTGCTCGAGCTGGGCGAGGTCGCGGCGATGGACGACGCGATCGAGGCCTACGAGCGCGAGGCCCGCGAGGTCGGGCTGCCGTCGTACGAGTGGTACGTCCCGCTGTGGCGCGCGACCCGCGCGACCATGGAGGGCCGCTGGGACGCCGCCGAGAGGTTGTCGCGCGAGGCCCACGAGCAGGGCCGCCGCGCGCAGGACGCGAACGCCGACCTCTTCCTGCTCCTCCAGCAGCTCGGGCTGCTCGTCGAGCAGGGCCGCTACGACGAGATCGACATCGCCCACGTCGAGGAGGCGGTCGCCGACCGCGAGGCGCTCGCCTGGCGGTCGTGGAGCGCGTGGATGCTGGCCGAGCGCGGCGACCACGACGGCGCCCGGCGCCTGCTCGAGCCGCTCTCCGCCGACGGCTTCGCCGTCCTGCCCGCCGACGTCAACTGGAACGTCCTCGTCGAGACCGCCGAGGCGGTCACCACGCTCGGCGACCGCGAGTGGGCGGGAAGGATGTACGACCGGCTGGCGCCCTTCGCGCGCCTCCAGGTCGTCATCGCCCGTGCCGTCGGCACGTACGGGCCCGCCGAGTACTACCTCGGGCGGCTCGCGGCTACGTGCGAGCGCTGGGAGGAGGCCGACGCCCACCTGGCCGCCGCGATCGCCGCCAACGAGAAGGTCGGCTCGGCGCCGCGGCTGGCCTTCGCGCAGGAGGAGCGCGGGCGCATGCTGCGCGAGCGCGGGGCCGAGGAGAGGGCCGAGGCGCTGCTGGCCGAGGCGCTCGCCACCTACGAGCGGCTCGGCATGTCGCGCAGGGTGGAGCGCCTCGTGGGTCGGGCATGATGCCCGCGTGCACACTCCGGAGGTCGAACGGCTCCAGCGGATCATCGAGGTCGGGCGCGCCCTCGTCACCGAGCTCGACCTCGACGCGCTGCTCGACCGCATCCTCGAGGCCGCCCGCGAGCTGACCGGCGCCCGGTACGCCGCGCTCGGCGTCCTCGACGAGCGCCGCGAGGCGCTCGAGCGATTCGTCACGGCGGGCGTCGACCCGGCGACCCACGCGGCGATCGGCGACCTGCCCCGCGGCCGGGGCGTCCTCGGCACGCTCATCTCAGACCCGCGGCCGCTGCGCCTCGAGCACGTCGGCTCGCACCCGGACTCCTACGGCTTCCCGCCCGCGCACCCGCGGATGGACACGTTCCTCGGCGTGCCGGTGAGGATCCGCGGCGAGGCGTGGGGCAACCTCTACCTGACCGAGAAGGACGGCGGGCCGTTCGACGAGGACGACGAGGCGGCCGTGGTGATCCTCGCCGACTGGGCCGGGATCGCCGTCGACAACGCGCGGCTCTACCAGCGCGAGCGCGACAGGCGCAGCGAGCTCGAGCGGGCCGTCCGCGGCTTCGAGACGACGTCCGAGATCGCGCGTGCCCTCGGCGGCGAGACCGAGATGGACCGGGTGCTCGAGCTGATCGTCAAGCGCGGCCGGGCGCTCGTCGCGGCCCGCTCGATGCTC
>DASVRH010000177.1:0-2199 GCA_036388715.1 Solirubrobacteraceae bacterium
CATCCGCATCTTCTCGACGATGTGGTCACCGTCCTGGGGCTCGAGGCCGTCGACCGGCGCGGCGCCCCACGTGCCGCGCACGAGCGCGTCGGCGTCCTTGACCCCGTTGAACAGCGGCGCGTTGAGCCGCAGGCCCGCGGCGCCGGGCTCGACGACGTACCAGACGTGGATCACGGGAACCCCGGCCGACCGGCAGGCGTCCGCGAGCCCGGCGACGTTCGCGACGACGCCCTGCGCCGTCGCGTGGGCCGGCGCCCCCGAGTCGGCGAACGCGCCGCCCTCGATGATGACGTCGTTCTGGAGGTCCTGGATGATGAGGGCCGTCCCTCGCGGGTCCAGCCGGAGCGACTCGTCGGTCACGTGATCACCTCATGTAGTGGAGCCGGTTGCCCGCGACGCTGCACCGCAGGCGGTACAGCGACGTCGAGGCGCAGATGAAGAGCTCGTTCCAGCCGGCGCCGCCCCAGTTGAGGTTGCCGACCGGCTCGGGGACCTGCACCGTCCCGAGCTGGGCGCCCTCGGGATCGAAGACGCAGACGCCGCCGGGCCCGGTCACCCAGATGTTGCCGCGCTCGTCGAGCTTCATCCCGTCCACGAGGTCCATGAGCTCGAGGCTCGCGGTCCCGATGCCCTCGGCGTGCACGCGCCCGTTGGAGAGCCCGCCGTCGGCGTCGACGTCGAAGACGCGGATGTGCGCGCGATCGGTGTCGTTGACGTACAGCAGCGACTCGTCGGCCGTGAAGCAGAGGCCGTTGGGCTGCGCGAAGTCGTCGACGAGCAGCTCCGGGTCCCCCCCGCCGGCCGGGATGCGGTAGAGGCCTTGGTGGTCGAGGTCCTGCTCGCGCTCGATCCCGAAGCCGGGCATGCGGCCGTAGGTCGGGTCCGTGAAGTAGATGCTGCCGTCGCTCTTGACGATCACGTCGTTCGGGCTGTTGAGCTCCCGGCCCTCGTAGTGGGAGGCGAGCACCTCGCGTCCGCCGCCGGTCCCGTCGGGGTCCATGCGCACGACGGAGCTCGTGACGTGCTCGCAGACGATCAGCCGCCCGTCGAGGTCGAACGTCATGCCGTTGCCCTTGTTGGAGGGCTTGGCCACCTCCTGCACGCCGCCCTCGGGATCCCAGCGCCGGCGGGTGTCGCCGGGCATGTCGCTGAACAGCAGGAACCCCTCCTGGGGATTCCACAGCGGCCCCTCGGTGAAGGTGAACCCCGTGCCGAGCTGCTCGAGCTCGGCCCCATCGTCGACGAGCTCGCGCATCGTCGGCGACCTGACGTCAACAGCCATCTCCGCCTCCTCAAGCGATTATCGAGAACGTACCAGCAGCTCACGCCTCGTGGCGGCGACGTACGCCCTCGAGCAGACCGGACAGCGCCTCGAGGCTCGCCACGGAGTGGCCGGAGACGAAGCGGTCCACGTAGGGCAGCGCGGCGCGCATCCCGGCGCCGAGCGGCTGGTACTCCGGGCTGCCCTTGAGCGGGTTGACCCAGACGACGCCGTACGCCGCGCGGTGCAGCCGGCGCATCTCGCGGCCGACGAGCTCGTGGTCGTCGCGCTCCCACCCGTCGGAGGCGATGAGGACGACGGCGCCGCGCGTCAGCGCCCGCCGGCCCCAGACGTCGTTGTAGGCCTTCAGGCTGTCGCCGATCCGCGTGCCCGCGGCCCAGTCGACGACGCGGTGCGCCGCGCGCGCCAGCGCCTGCTCGGGATCGCGGACCCGCAGCTCGGGCGTGAGCCGCGTGAGCCGCGTGCCGAACGCGAACACCTCCACGCCGCGGCCCGCCCGCACCGTCGAGTGCATGAAGAGCAGCAGCGCGCGGCTGTAGGCCTCCATCGAGCCCGAGACGTCGCACAGCAGCACGAGCTTGCGCGGCGTGTCGCGGCGCCGGCGGAAGCGGCGCCGCATGGGCTCCCCACCGGTCGCCAGCGAGTCGCGCATGACCGCCCGCAGGTGCAGCCGCGCGCCGCGCGGGTGGGCCTCCAGCCGGTGCGAGCGGCGTTTCGGCCGCGCGGTCGCGATCGCGGCGATCAGCTCGCGCGCTGCGGCGAACTCCTCCGCCGACATGGCGGAGAAGTCCTTCGTGCGCAGGACCTCGTGCGCCGATGTGCCGACCTCCTCCGGCTCGCCCGACGCGTCGTCGGCGCGGCCGGCGTTCGCGTCGCGGCGCACGCGCGCCGCGGCCCGTGCCGGGCGGGGGGCGTGG
>DASVRH010000178.1:0-14613 GCA_036388715.1 Solirubrobacteraceae bacterium
CGCCGTTGCGCGCGAGCTCGTCCGCCATCCGCTCGCCGAACAGTCCGCACACGCCGCACACCACGCGATCGCCGGGCTCGACGAAGTTCGCGACCATCGCGTCCATCCCGGCGCTGCCGGTGCCGCTGATCGGCAGCGTCGCGCGGTTCGCCGTCCCGAAGACGGAGCGCAGCAGCGCCGCGACCTCCTCCATCATCGCGGCGAACGCCGGGTCGAGATGGCCGATCGTCGGGCGCGCCAGCGCGTCGAGCACCCGCTCCGGGACGGGGGAGGGGCCGGAGCCGAGGAGGAGCCGCTCTACAGGGGGCGCGTGTCGCACCGGACGAACCATGGCAGCGAAGCGAGCGGCGCGTCGACCGACACCGTCCTGCCGCCCCGCAGCCGATCGCCGGTCCCCTCGCGCTGCCAGCACCCGCGCGGCAGCGCGACCTTGCGCGACGCCGCGCCCTTGCGCACGACGGGCGCCACGAGCACGTCCTCGCCGAGTAGCCACTCGTCGTCGGCCCGCGCCGAGGAGGCCAGCGACGGCTCGACGAGCCACAGCGGCCGCATCGGCGGGACGCCCGACGCCAGCCCCTCCTCCCACAGCCGCCGGATGAGCGGCCGCGCGCGATCGTGCAACGCCGACAGCGAACGCCAGAGCGCGAGCGTCTCGGCATCGAAGTCCCACGGCATCCGCGTCCCGTTGAGCGCGCTGTTGTGCACGCGGAAGAACGCCGTGAACACCGCCGCCTGCGCCCAGCGCACGAACAGCTCCTTGTCCGTCGCCGGCCCGCTGAGGACACCGCGCCGGTAGTCCGCGTAGCCGCCGATGTCGGTCGTGAAGCCCCACGCGCCGCCGATCGCCCGGTTGAGCATGTCCGGCACGATCGACGGCAGCCCGGTGTCGTCGTCGTAGTCGTTCGTCTCGTCACCCGGGAAGACGCCCATCTCGAACGCCGCCGACCCCGGCCGGCCCGTGTAGCCCGCGCGCGAGAAGAACCACGGCTCGCGGTCCGGATACTCGGCACGAAACGCGTCCACGACCTCCCGCGCCGCGCGCTGCTGGAGCACGGGGTAGCGGTTGCGCATCGTGGCGCCCGTCGAGCCGTCGGCGAAGACCATGTCGCCGAGCACGTCCTCGCCGAAGTCGCTCATGAACCCCTCGGCGCCCAGCTCGAGCATCTCGCGCACGCGCCCCTTCCACCACGCCAGCGCCTCCGGGTTCGTGAAGTCGACGACCGCCGACCGCGCGCCGAGGAACGTCGAGCCGTAGAAGTACGGCGAGCCGTCGGCGTGCCGGGCCACGTAGCCGCGCGAGACCGCCTCGTCGAAGACCCCCGGCGGGTCTGTCCCCGCCGTGTCGTCCGACACGAACGAGCGGATGTAGAGGATCGGGCGGATCCCGCGCGAGCGCAGCCGCTCGACGATCTCCGTCAGCGCCTCGCGCCGCAGGATCGCCCAGCCCTCGAACGCGTAGCCGGTGATGCCGAGCTGCTCGGCGTCGATGCGGTCGAGGTCGGCCCGGATCGCCGCCTCGTAGTTCTCGGGCGTCGTCTGCTGCGGGCGCGTCGCGCGCCAGAGGATCTGCCCCGTGCTCCAGTCCGGCGGCAGCGCGTGGCGCCCGGTGATCGCGTTCAGCGCGCCCATCGCGACGCGCGGCTCGCCGGGCGCGACGACGAGCTTCAGCCGCCCCGGCGCGGTGACCCGCCACGCGTCGCGCCGATCCGACGCCATCCGCCACGACGCCCGCTCGTCCTGGTCGAGCAAGAGGCCGTAGCCCTTCGACGAGATGAACTGCGGCTGGACGTAGTAGTAGGCCGGCTCGGGGTCCGGGTAGTTGTAGCCCGACACCGCGGTCTGGAACTTCCGCCGCCGCGCGTTCGTGCTCTCGCGGAAGCCGCCGAAGCCGTGGAACGCCTCGCGCCGGTCCGACCGGAACGCGGCCGCGATCGCGGTGATCCCGTCGACCCCGCGCATCTCGATCGAGAACGTGCCCGGCGCGTCGGGCCGCACGGTCACGACGACCGCGCCGACCTGGATCCGCACGCCGTCGCCCGGCAGCTGCTCGACGCGCTTCGTCACGCGCGTCGGCGCGTCGCGGCCGGCCCGGGGCGGGCTCGGCGGGTTGGGGTCGGGCTGCGCCGGCAGGAACGGCTCGCGCAGCTCGGGCTCGTGGCGGCGGACGGCGACGAGCGGCGCGTAGAGCGTCTTGCCCGCGCGGCGCGCGCGCGGCACCGACCGCAGGACCGTCCGCCCGCCGGCGTCGACCACGCGCAGCGAGAACCGCGAGCGATCGATCTGCACCGCGCCGGCGGCCGAGCGGACGGTGATGCGCTCGGGATCGATCGTGACCTGGGCCGAGGCCGGCGCCGGCACGAGGAGCGCGGCCGCGCCGAGAGCGAGCGCCGCGCGCCTCAAGGCGCCTCGACGTCGGGGAACCACTCGGCGACGTGCCGGCGCATGACGTCGCGGACCCACGCCTTCTCCTCAGGGCTCGCCACGCGAAAGCGCATGAGCAGCTCCTTTTGCTTCGTCCACTCGACGCCTTCCACCGTCCACCCGACCGCGAGGCGCTCGAACAGGAACTCGACCGCGCGGTGCCACGTGTCCTCGCGGGTGCTGCCGCCCGCGACGAGCCCCGCGTACTCGCGGCGCGAGGCGGGCGTCAGCGACCCGCGCAGCGCGAGCGTGCCCGACGGCCCGTCGTACGTGGTCGCCGGCGCCTTGACGCGCTGCCGGCTCCGCTTGCCCATCTACTCGTTCGCGGCCCGCTCCAGCCGCGCGCGCACGTCCCCGCTCAGCGCCTTGGCGTGCCCGGGGTGGCAGACGGCCGGGTCGAGCGCGGCGAGCTTGCGCAGCGACGCGCGCGCCTGCTCGTGGTCGAAGTTGTAGCCCGCCATCGGCAGGTGCGGGTCGGAGTCGCGCCCCCACATGTCGATGACGTAGAACGCGTCGGTCGAGAGCGCGACGCGGTCGGACTCGCGCCACAGGGCGATCATCCCCGGCGCGTGGCCCGGGATGTCGACGACGCGGAACCCGGCGACGTCGTCGCCCTCCTTCACGGTGCCGGCGATCTTCACCGGCCCGCCGTCCCAGGCCTTGGCGTGGAAGAGCTTGTGCAGCTGGCGCTGCGGGAACTTCAGGTGGCGCAGCTCGGAGTCCCAGTAGCGCCAGCCGCCGGAGCCCTCCGCGTCGACGACCTCGTCGGGGTGGCAGAGGACGGGCACGTCGAACGACGGCGCCGTGCCGCGGTGGTCGGTGTGGCCGTGGCCGAGCACGATCCGCGTCAGCCCGCCGAGCGACGCCGCGGCGCCGGCGACCGCGCTCACCATCGTCCTCGCGCCCGCGTCGAACATCAGGACGCCGTCGCCGTCGCGGACGAAGTAGACGTTGCACTTGCCCGGCTCGCCCTGCAGCTTCCAGACGCCCTCGGCGACCTCCTCGACGCCGTGCGGCGCGACGAGCTTCCTCGCCACCTTCGTCCGCGCGTTGAAGGCCCTGTTCATCCGCTGCTCGACGGGCGAGCCCATGGGCGGCAGGAGCCCGAGCTTGCGCCCGATCGTCATGTTGTCCGTGTAGGCGTCGTTGCGGACGATCTTCCCGTCGCGCATCGTGATGACGTCGACGCCGGTCAGGCCGTCGAGGCGGGCGCCGGTGGGGTCGATCCCGTTGAACTGGCCGGGCCCGGCGAACGTGCCGCTCATCCGCCAGTGGACGGCGACCTTGTCGCCCTCGCCGAGCACGTCGAGGACCTCCATCCGCAGGTCGGGGATGGCGTCGTTGAGCATGTCGAAGAACGCGACGACCTCCGCCTTCCCCGCGCCCTCGAGCGCGCCGAGGATCTCGACCTGCGCGTCGTCGGCGTACCACCGGCGCTGGGCCTCGCGGTCGACGCCGATCGAGGTGAAGTACTCGCGCGCCAGCTCCGCGGCGCTCTGGGACGTGGAGGTGGCAGCCATGGCGCGAACGCTAGCGTCATACGGGATGGCCGAGGCACAGCGCAGACGCGAGGTCGGGCGGGGCGAGCGCGTCCTGCCCGGGGTCTGGCGCCTGCGCCTGCCGCTGCCGTGGCCGGGCGTGCCGCACTGCAACGCGTGGGCGCTGGCCGCCGGCGACGGGATCGTCCTCGTCGACACCGGCATGCACGAGCCGGGCTCGATGAGCCATCTCGAGCGCGCGCTCGACCAGGTCGGCCTGAAGCTCGAGCACGTGCGCCTGCTCGTCTGCACCCACGCGCACTCCGACCACTACGGCGAGGCGGCGACCATCGTCGAGCGGACCGGCTGCGAGCTGTGGATGCACCCGGCCTACGGCCACGTGAAGCTCGCCGCGACGGACTACGACGCCGCGCTCGAGCGGCGGATCGAGGTGGCGCTGCAGAGCGGCGTGCCCGAGGAGCCGCTGCGCGCCTACCAGGAGTCCCAGCGCGGCCGCGGGGTCGGGATCGCGGGACTGGTGGAGCCCGACCGCGAGCTCGTCCCGGGCGTCGTCGTCGAGACCGACCTCGGCCCGTGGACGGTCCACGAGACGCCCGGCCACGCCCCGTCGCACGTCTGCCTCTTCCAGCCCGAACGCCGGCTGCTCATCTCGGGCGACCACGTGCTCGGCCGCGTCTCGCTCTACTACGACTACGGGCACACCCCGGACCCGGCGGGGGAGTTCCTGCGCTCGCTCGACGTCGTCGACGCGCTCGACGCCCGCCTCTGCCTGCCCGGCCACGGGCGCACGTTCACCGACGTGCGCGCGCACATCGAGGCCAACCGCTCCGCCGTGCACCAGCGGATCGCGCGGGTGCGCGAGGTCATCTCCAACGGCGACGGCCCGCTCACCGCCTTCGAGGCCGTCCCGCTGGTCTACGGCGAGCCCGTCACGCCGATGACGGCGAACTGGTGGCTGTCCGAGACGCTCGTCTACCTCACGCACCTGGAGCGGGAGGGCGTGGCCGAGCGCGTGCAGGGGCGGCCGGAACGGTGGCGTACCCTCTCCTGATGCGGATCGACGAGCTGCTCACCACGAGCGACGAGCCCGTCTTCTCGTTCGAGTTCTTCCCCCCGAAGACTCCACAGGGCGAGGAGAACCTCTACAAGGCGCTGGCCGAGCTGCGGCGGCTGGAGCCCGCGTTCGTCTCGGTGACCTACGGCGCCGGGGGCTCGAGGCGGTCGAAGACGATCGAGATCGTCAAGCGGATCCACGACGAGTACGGCCTCGAGGCGATGGCGCACTTCACGTGCGTCGGCGCGACGGTCGACGACGTGCGCGCGACGCTCGACGAGATGCGCGCGGCGGGGATCTCCAACGTCCTCGCGCTCCGCGGCGACCCGCCCGCGGGCGAGGAGGAGTGGCGCAAGACCGAGGGCGGGCTGGAGTACTCACGCGAACTGGTCGAGCTGATCGGCCGCGACTACGACTTCGCGATCGGCGGCGCCTGCTTCCCCGAGACGCACATCCACGCCACGTCCCCCGACGACGACCTGCGCTACCTCAAGGACAAGGTCGACGCCGGCGCGCGCTTCCTCATCACGCAGTTCTTCTTCGATAACGCCGTGTACTTCGAGTTCGTCGCACGGGCGCGCGAGATCGGCATCGACGTGCCGATCGTGCCGGGCATCATGCCGATCCAGGACGTCAAGCAGATCGGCCGCATGGCGTCGATGATCGGCTCGGACATCCCGGCCGGGCTTCGGGCGGCGCTCGAGGCGCGCGCCGACCAGCCCGAGGCGGCGCGCGACTTCGGCGTGGCGTTCGCGACGCTCCAGTGCGCGGAGCTGCTCCGCGGCGGCGCGCCGGGGATCCACTTCTTCACGCTCAACCGCTCGCCCGCGACCCGGGCGATCCTCAGCGCGCTGAAGCTGATGCGGCCGTGGGACGACCGCACCGGCCTCGGCGAGGCCACGCTGGCGGTCGGCTGAGCGTGGCCGTCGCGCCCGACGCGCATTCGGCGGTCGTCGAGGCGCTGGAGGCGAACCAGTGGGCGCTCTTCCGCTCCGTCGCCGACCGCGGCGGGGCGGAGCTGATGGACGACGCCGAGGTCATGTGGAGCGTCACCGGCATCCCCGTGCCCGCGTTCAACGGCGTGCTGCGTACGACGGTCGCGCCCGACCGCGCGGAGGCGACGATCGAGTCGGTGGGGGCGACGCTCGACTCGCGCGGCGCGCCGTGGGCGTGGTACGTCGGCCCGGCGACGCTGCCGCTCGACATGCCCGACCGGCTGCGGGCGAAGGGCTTTCGCGAGGTCGAGGTCATGCCCGGGATGGCGGCGCCGATCGCGGCGGACCTCGCCTCCCCCGAGTCGCCGGACCTCCGTTACGAGGAGGTCCGCGAGGAGCCGTCGCTCGAGGCCTTCGGCACGCTCATGGGCGTCGCGTTCGACATGCCGACGCCGGTCGTCGAGCCGTTCCTGGGCGTGCTCGACGTCGCCACGAGCGGCGACGCGCCCCAGACGACGAACTTCGTCGCGCTCGACGACGGCGAGCCCGTCGCCTGCGGCACGCTCGTGATGGCGGCGGGCGTGGCCGGGCTCTACAACATCGGCGTCCCGCCCGACCGCCAGGGCCAGGGGATCGGGACGGCGATGACGGCGGCGCTCATGGCCGAGGGCGCGGCGCGCGGCGCCGAGACCGCGGTCCTGTGGTCGAGCGCGGCGGGCATGGAGTGCTACCGCCGCCTCGGCTTCGAGGAGCGCTGCCGGCTCTCGCTCTTCGTGCGCTAGCGGGGGACGGTGGCCGGCCCGCAGGCGCGCAGCGCCTGGGCGACGGCGTTGGCCGCGGGCGGCTCCCACCGCTCGGCCTCGACGAGGTCGTCGAGCAGGTCGAGCGCGGCGTCGCGGCGCTCGAGGGCGTCCTCCTCGTTGAACAGCAGCGCGTCCGCGGCGTCGACGAGCTGCTCGCGCTCGTTGGGGTGCAGGACGGCGGGGCCGCGCGCGTCGAGAAGCTCGCGCAGCCGGGTGTGCGCCCGGCCGCGGCGCACGAGGTCGTCTGAGGTGGGATCGAACATCGCCCGGGAAGGATGCTCGGCCCGGCGGGGGGCTAAACGCTCGTGGACGGCGGTTCGATGTCGAGGCCCTCGATCACCCGCGGCGCGCCGGCGGCCTCGTAGCGGACGTCGACGGAGTCGTTCTGCCGGTAGGTCCCGATGCCCCAGGCGCCGAGAAACCAGCGCCAGGCGCCGAGCTTGCCCTCCTTCTTCAGCTCGCGGTCGAAGACGAGCGTGCGGGCCGTGCCGGCGCCGCGCTCGACGCGATAGTCGGCGCCCTCCCGCTGCGGCACGCCGTTGAGGAAGACGTGGAACTCGGCCGGGACCTCCGGCGGCAGCCTGACCCTAGAGCTCGCCACGCACCGCCGCCGCGAAGGCGTCCACGTCGTCTTCGGTCGTGTCCCACGAGCACATCCAGCGCACCTCTCCCGTCGCCTCGTCCCACGTGTAGAAGAACGAGTGCTCGAGCAGGGCCTCCGCGCGCTCCGGCTCGACGATCGCGAAGACGGCATTGGCCTGGACGGGCTGCGTGATCCGCACGTGGTCGCCCACCGCGTCGGCCAGGCGCCGCGCCATCGCGTTCGCGTGCCCGGCCGCGGCGCGCCAGCGCTCGCCCTCGAGCAGCGCCTCGAACTGGGCGGCGACGAAGCGCATCTTCGACGCGAGCTGCATCGACTGCTTGCGCAGGTACAGCGGGCCGTCGGCCTCCGTGCGGAACACGACCGCCTCGCCGAACATCAGGCCCGCCTTCGTGCCGCCGAACGAGATGGCGTCGGCGTCGCGGGCCGCCTCGGCGAGCGAGGTGTCGAGCGCGGCGGCGGCGTTCGCGAGGCGCGCCCCGTCGACGTGGAGGTAGGCGTCGTGCTCGGCGGCGACGGCCTTCAGCGCGGCGACCTCGTCTGGCGTGTAGAGCGTGCCGAGCTCGCTGCTCTGGGTGATCGAGACGACCTTCGCCTGCACGGCGTGCTCGTCGCCGATGCGCACGAAGCGGGCGCGGACGAGGTCGGGCGTCAGCTTCCCGTCCGGCGTCGGGACGGTGAGCAGCTTGAGCCCGCCCATGCGCTCGGGGGCGCCGCCCTCGTCGACGTTGAGGTGCGCGGTCTCGGCGCAGATCACGCCCTCCCACGGCCGGCACAGCGCCCGCAGGGCCAGCACGTTCGCCCCGGTGCCGTTGAACACGAGGAAGCTCCGCGCGCCGGCGCCGAACTCGTCCTGGAGCCGGGCCTCGAGGCGCTCGGTCACCTCGTCGTGGCCGTACGACGGCATGTGACCGTCGTTGACGGCCGCGACCGCGGCCAGCACCTCGGGGAGGACGCCGGCGTGGTTGTCGCTGCCGAACCCGCGCCGGGTCATCCGTGCAACGAGACGCGCTGGCCGTTCATCGCCACCGCCTCCTCGGACAGCATCCAGGCGATCGTCGACGCCATCTGCTCGGCCGCGGTGAACGTGGCGAAGGCCTTGTCCGGGTTCTCCGCGCGCATCTCAGGCGTGACGATGGCGTTGACGACGAGGACGTTGGCGCCCCCGCTCGACTCCTTGAGCTCGTCGGCGAACGCGAGCGTCCAGGCCTCGGCGGCCGCCTTCGCCGCCGCGTAGGCGGCGTTCGTGGCCGTCGGCGCCTGGGCCTGCTTGGAGGAGACGAGGACGAACCGGCCGCGCTCGCGGGCGCGCTTGATCGCGGGCGCGAAGGCGATCGTCGTGTGCTGGACGGTGCGGATGAGCAGGTCGTGCAGGAGGTCCCAGTCCTCGAGCGGCGCCTCGGACAGCGGCGTGCCGCCCTTCCAGCCGCCGACGAGGTGGGCCACGCCGTGCATGTAGCCGCCCGCCGCCGCCCAGTCCTGCGTGGCCTTCAGGTCGAGCAGGTCGACGACGCGCGCGTCGTGGGCGTCGACCTCCTCGGCGATCGCGCGCAGCTTCTCCTCGTCGCGGTCGGTGAGCCACAGCTCGGCGCCCGCGGCGGCCAGCGCTCTGGCGACGTGGGGTCCCAGCGAGCCGCCGGCGCCGGCGACCGCGATGCGGCGGCCTTCCAGTGTCATGGGCGGGAGCTTACGCCGCGAGCTTCGCCGGCTCGGGGCCCTCCAGCTTGCCCTTCAGCTGGAGGTAGAACATCGACAGCGGGAACTCGTCGTCCTTGACGAGGTCGATCAGCGCCTTGGGGTCGGACTCGTCCTCGAAGTCGCGGCGCTCGGCGGCCCAGCGCGAGGAGGTGGCGGGCGGCACGTAGGTCGCGACGAGGTCGTGCGCGGCGATCCAGTGCGCGACCTTCGAGCGATCGATGCCGGTGCGGTACAGCTCCTCGATCGCGGCGCGCAGCGCCTGGACGCCGTCGCCCACACGGCCCCACTCGATCGTCAGGCGGTTGTCCGTCCAATGGACGAGGCCGTGCTTGTGCAGGTAGGCGAACAGCAGCTGGCCGCCGAGCCCGTCGTAGTTGCGCACGCGGCTGCCCGTGATGGGAAAGCGGAAGAGGCGGTCGAAGAGGATCGCGTACTGCACGTGGCGGGCGAAGGCGAAGCCCTCCTCCTCGAGCCGGACGGCCTCGCCGAACGCGGTGAGGTCGCAGCGCAGCTCCTCCAGCGAATACATCCAGTACGGGCTGCGCTGGCGGATCATGAACGGGTCGAACGGCAGGTCGCCGTGGCTGTGCGCCCGGTCGTGGACGAGGTCCCACAGCATGTAGGCGTCGAGGCTCAGCTGCTCGGAGCGCAGGAGCGCCGCCGCGTCCGGCGGGAGGTTGAGCCCCAGCAGCTCCACCGCCTGGCCGACGCGGGCGCGGAACCGCCGCGACTCCCTGTCGCAGAAGATGCCGCCGAAGTTGTTGACGGGCCGCCCGGCGACGCTCACCGTCTCGGGGAAGAGGACCGCGCACTCGGAGTCGTAGCCCGCCGTGTGGTCGACGAACGTCACCGGCACGAACTTCGGGTTGTCGTAGCGCCGGCGCTCGAGGTCGGCGAGCCAGCCGGGCCACGGGACGCGCACGATGAGCGCCTCGAAGCGCGTGTCGCGCGAGGCGTTCTGGAGGTACATCGGGAAGACGACGAGGTGCTCGATGCCGTCGGCCCGCTGGCGCTCCGGGCGGAAGAGCTCGAGCGAGCGAGTGAAGTCGGGCTTGGCGAACCCGTCCTGGCGCCACTGCGTCAGGTCCTCGACCACGGCGGCGAGGTAGTCGGCCTGGTGCGGGAAGTGCTCCACCAGCTCCTTCACCGCGGCCGCCATCTCCTCGACGAGCCGCGCGGCGTCCGCCGCGGGAGCGCCCGAGGAGCCGCCGGCGAGCGAGCCGTCCTTCTCCTGGAGCAGCCGCAGCGCGTCGGTCGCCGTCTTCAGGCGCGCCCACGCCGGGTCCGCCGCCGCGACGGAGGCCGCCGGCCCCTCGCGGTCGGTGAACGCGCCGCCCGCGACCCAGTAGAGGAGGTTCAGCCACAGCGCGCGGTGGTCGAGCTCGTCGAGGCAGTCGTCGCCGAAGAGGTCGGAGTCGCCGAGGACCACGACGCGCCCCGCGCCGTGCTCGGCGGTGACGGCGAGCGCCGCGCCGGGATGCGAGGACGTCGCCGCGGCTCGCGCCAGCACCGTCCCTCCCCGCAGCGTCGTCGCCCGGTAGAAGCACGCCGACTCGACGCGCGTGAGGAGGTCGGGCGAGGGGCCCGCTCCGGCCGTCGATGAGGCACCCTCTCCGGGCCTCTCCGCGGCTGCGGCCGGCGACCCTCCGCCCAGCTCCGCGAGGACCCAGTGCGGGGCCTTGTGATGACGCTCGTAGTCGCTGACCACGGTGTTCTCGATCTCGATCCCGAACCGCGCGGTCAGCTCGGCGACGTTGTTGCCGTACTTCGCCTGCTCCTCCTCGGCGAGGACGACGAGGCCGCCGCCGCCGGCGACGAACGCCTCGATCGCGTCGAGCTCACCGGCCGAGAAGCGAGGCTCGCCGCCGGGGACGGTGCGCTCCCACGCCGGCTCGGAGGGGTGGGCGATGACGAGCACGTCGGCCCGCTCGAGGGCGCGTGCGTCGAGCGCCCCCTCGACGTGCGACGCCACCGTGAAGTCGCGCTCGCGCAGGGCCGCGGCCGCGCCCGCGAACGACGAGTCGCCCGGGTGCGAGGGCTGGATCGCCTGGGCCACCTCGGGCCGGATCGTCCATGCCTCGGAATGGGCTTCGTCGAACAGCACACGGGCGAGCTTGGGCATGAGGTCAGATTACGCTCGCCCGCGGCGGAGGTGGTTGCGACTTCGTGCAAGAATACAACGTCTTGGACCCCGCCGACCATCAAATCGTTGCGCTTCTGGTCGAGAACGCGCGCAGAAGCTACGACGACATCGGCCGACACGTCTCGCTGAGCGCGCCCGCCGTCAAGCGCCGCGTCGACCGCCTGCGCGCCAGCGGCGCCCTGCGCGGCTTCACCGCGATCGTCGACCACGCCGCCATGGGCGCCCAGACCGAGGCGCTCGTCGAGCTGTTCTACGCGCCCGGGACGCAGCTCGAGAGCGTCGCCGAGACGCTCCGCAGCCATCCGGAGGTGGTCGAGGCGTGGAGCGTCACGGGCGAGGCCGACGCGATCGCCCGCGTCCGGACCGAGGACAACGCCGACCTCGAGCGGCTGATCGTCGACCTCCAGCGCGACGGCCTCGTCGTCCGCACCCGCTCGCAGGTCATCCTCAGCGCGCTCGTCGACCGCGCGCGCGCCTGACCGACCGCGCCCGTTCGTAGCCTTGGAGGGGTGATCGAGTACACCGTCCGCCGCTCGCAGCGCGCCCGCCGGGTCCGCGTCGCCGTGGACCCCGAGAAGGGCGTCGAGGTCGTCCTCCCCGAGCGCGCGCCGAAGCGCGCGGCGGCCGAGGCGGTCCGCGAGCTGCGCCCCTGGATCGAGCGCCGCCTGGCCGAGACCGAGGCCGCCCGCGCGGTGGTCGCCGCGCGCCGCGGCACCGTCCCCTACCTCGGCGAGAGCCTGCGCCTCCACCCGCAGCCCGGCCGCACGCGCGTCCACCGGCGCCACGACGAGCTGTTCGTCCCCACCGGCGACCCCAAGCCCGCCCTCGAGCGCTGGTACCGGCGCATGGCCAAGGGGGAGATCGCGCCGCGCCTCGACCACGCCGTCGACGTCCTCGGCACGTCCTACTCGGCGCTCACCATCCGCAACCAGAAGACGCGCTGGGGCTCGTGCTCCTCCACCGGCGCGATGAGCTTCAACTGGCGGCTGCTCCTCGCGCCCGAGGAGGTCCTCGACTACGTCGTCTGGCACGAGGCCTGCCACCTGCTCGTCCTCGACCACTCCGACCGGTTCTGGTCGCTCCTGGGGCGCCACGTCCCGCACTACGCCGAGCCCCGCCGCTGGCTGCGGCGCCACGGGCAGACGCTGGTGCTGTGACCGACGCGGCCCATGACGGAGACCACCAGGATCGGCGTCGTCGGCCACGTCGAGTGGGTCGACTTCGCGGTCGTCGATCGTCTTCCGCGCTCCGGCGAGATCCTCCACGCGCGCGAGCACTTCGCCGTCCCCGGCGGCGGCGGCGCGGTGGCGGCGGTGCAGGCGCGCAGGCTGGCCGGCGAGGCGCTCTTCCTCACCGCCGTCGGGAACGACGCGCTCGGCGAGCGGTCGCGCGTCGAGCTGGAGGCCCACGGCGTCGAGGTGCACGCCGCGACGCGGGACGTCCCGCAGCGCCGCGCCTTCACCCACCTCGACGCCACCGCCGAGCGGACGATCACCGTCCTCGGCGAGCGCATCGTCCCGCACGGCGGCGACGACCTCCCGTGGGAGCGGCTCGCCGACTGCGACGCCGTCTACTTCACCGGCGGCGACCCGGAGGCGCTGCGCCGCGCCCGCGCCGCCAAGGTCCTCGTCGCGACGCCGCGCGCGCTCGACACGCTGAAGGCGGCCGGCGTGCGGCTCGACGTCCTCGTCGCCAGCGCGAACGATCCGGGCGAGCGGGTCGCGGAGGGGGAGATCGACCCGCCGCCCCGCCACGTGGTGTTGACGGAGGGTGCGAGGGGAGGAGGGTGGAGCGGGGCGACCGAAGGGCGCTGGCTCGCCGCGGAGCCGCCCGGGCCGCCGGTCGACGCCTATGGCTGCGGCGACTCCTTCGCCGTCGGCCTCACGTACGGGCTCGGGCAGGGGCGGGGCCTCGAGGAAGCGACCGCCCTGGCGGCGAGGTGCGGCGCGGCGTGTCTGGCGGGCCGGGGCCCGTACGGCTGGGACCTCAGCCGAACGCGCAGACCGTGAACGGCTCGGTCGAGTCGAGCCGCGCGTGCCACTGCTGCGGCGCGCGGTCGCGCGGGATGAAGAACCCGGCCACCGAGTCCTCCACCACCACGCCCAGCGGCTTCTCCGGCCATCCGGTCCCGAAGCGGCGCAGCCGCGGCTCGACCGGCGCGTCGCCCGTCGTGACGTAGAGGCCGCTCTCGGGCACGGTGAGGTAGAGGTGCGCATCGGCGGCGATCGGCTCGAAGCGCACGCAGCCGTTGCCCGCGGGCTTCCGGATCCCGCGCTCGGCGAGCTCGACGGTGGGCGCGACGGCCGCGGGAAGCTGGCCCTCCTCGACCGGGCCGATCCCCACCCGCAGCACCCGCAGGAGCTTCTCGTCGGTGCCCGCGCGCCGCTCCTCGGGCGCGCGCAGCAGCTCGTCGAGCGTGAACCCGGGCGACGACCCGTAGCGGTCGACCGCGTCGTAGTAGCGCCCCGCCGGGATGAAGCCCTGCGTCGGATCGGCGTCGGCGTAGTCGAGCCGCACCTTGCCGCGCCCGATGTCGAGCGCCGTCGCCGCGTCCTTGCCGCTGCCCGACCACACCCGCAGCGTCCCCCCGCCCGCGTCGACCTGCGCCGCGTTGTGCAGCGCGCCGAACAAGAGCAGCGCGCCGCAGATCGCCGCCGCCCGCCCCGCGACCAGATAGCGCCGCCCGGCCTCGACCGCCACGAGCCCGACGAGCAGGCCCGAGCAGTACAGGTAGCGGTTCGCGTCCGCCTCCACGCCCATGTCCGCGCGCCCGAGCGCGGTCAGCGCCCACAGCGACAGCGGCATCACGACGACCGCGATCAGCCGCGGCGTCGTGCGCTCGGGGTCGAGGAACTCCCTCACGACCAGCGCGATCAGCCCGACCCCGAGCAGCACGCCCCAGTCGAGCGTCAGCCCGGTGATGGCTGCGACCGAGTCGTCGTAGCCGTCGCGGATGTACTCGGGGATCGCGTCGGCGTTCGAGGCGCGCGCCGAGCGGCCCTCGCCGTAGTAGAGCGTCCAGATCCCGTAGAGCGCGATGGGGACGCCGACCACCCACAGCCGCGAGCGGCGATCGCGCCGCAGCAGGACCTCGACGACGGCGCCGACCAGGAACGGGAAGCCGACCGAGGACGACGCGATCGAGAGACACAGCAGGACGGAGGCGGCGACGTCGCCGCGCCGCGTCCCCCGGTCGACCGCGAGCAGCGAGCCCATCCCCGCCGCCATCGCGCCCACGAAGTTCACCTGGAACGCGTAGACGAGGTTGTACCAGGAGGCCGCCATCACGATCAGGCACCCGGCGAGCCCCAGCGCCGGCCACGTCCCCACGCGCCGGCGGGCGTAGAGGAACAGCAGGAGCCCGCAGAGCAGGTTGAGCACGACGAGCGCGAAGCGGTAGACGCCGTAGTGGTGCAGCCCGACCGTCTCGAACAGCACCTTGTAGATCAGGACCGAGGT
>DASVRH010000179.1:0-8232 GCA_036388715.1 Solirubrobacteraceae bacterium
AGCAGATCGGCGACCAGATCACCGTGAGCGTCGAGACGGTGAGGACGCATGTCCGCAACGTGATCCGCAAGCTCCAGGCGCGCAACCGCGTGCACGCGATCGCCATCGCGCTGGAGCGCGGCGAGATCCAGCTGGAGCCGCAGCCCGGCGATGCCTGACGAGGGCGGGCGGGATCCCGACCTCGCCAAGCTCGTCCACGACCTCCGCAGCCCCCTGACGATCGCCGAGGGCTTCGCCCAGCTCCTCGCCCGCGACGAGGGGAAGCTGTCGGCCGAGCAGCGCGCCGACTTCGCGAACCGCATCGCCGGCGCGATGGCCGACATGCGGGCCATCCTCGACGCGGCCCGCTAGGCCGCGCCGAGGACAGCTCCGCCGACCGCTACCGCGGCCCGAGGACCTCGTACGAGCGCTGCTCGCCGCGGATCCTCCACGGCATGTAGCCGGTGAACTGCGTGTAGGAGTGGACGGTGCCCACGCGGTTGGCGATCTGGTCCTGCGCGGTCTTCGAGAGCGCGGAGTTCACGCCCCACTGACCGCCGGCCCGGATGCGCGGCGCGCGCCGGATCTCGATCGTCTCGTTGCCCACCTGGTACTGGAGGACGATCCGGACCTTGCCGCGGGCGCGGGGGTTGACCGTGCCCGAGGCCTGGAGCCGGTTGTCGACGATCTTCGGCCGCTCCAGGGAGAGGGCGGCCTTCTGGTTGGCCGCGCGGGAGCGGATCTCCATCGGGCGCGTGTCGGCGTCGCCGTCGTACGCGATCGTGAGGATGCCCGTGCCCAGCCGCGCCTGGCTCGCCGGGATGCGCCGGGTGACCCGGACGCGGCCCGTCTGCTCGTCGATCGGCGCGGTGAACCGCGTGAACCGGCCGGCGGCCTGGAGCTGGATCGCGACGGTCCCCGACGCGCGGCGCGTGATCGGGGCCAGGATCGACAGCGTCCGCGTGCGGCGATCGATCGTCGCGCGCAGCAGCTGCATCTTCGCCGGCTCCTTGGCGATGATCGCGACGCACTGCGGCGGCACGCCGACCTGGCCGGCCGGGCAGGTCGTCGGCGGCGGCGGCGGGGTCGGCGCGGCCGTCGTCAGGGTGCGGTCCTCACCGGCCGTGGTCCCGCGGCCGTTCGTGGCGACGAGGCGGTAGTGGAGCGTCGTCCCGGGCTGGAGGCCCTGGAGCGCCGCCGAGACCGCCTGGTCGTCGGTCGTGCCGTCGAGCGTGACCTCGTCGGTCGCCGAGCCGTACTCCGTCGTCGGGCCGTACTCGAAGCGGTAGGTCGTGTCGAACGCCCGCGTCGCCGGGTTGACGACGCCGTTGAGCGTGGCCGCCGTCTGCGTGACGCCCGTCGCCTCGCCGGTCGTGACCGCCGGGGCGTGCGGGAGCGTCTGCCAGCGCAGGCCGCCGCGGTTCTGGTCGTCCTCGACGATCGGGGTCACGTCGCCGTCCTCGTCGAGGAGGACGATGTCGCTGTCGCCGTCGAGGGCGGCGATGAGCGTGCCGTCAGGCGACCACGCCGGGCCGAAGAGACCCTCGGCCGCATCGGAGATCGGGAGGGCGTCGCCGCTGCCGTCGGCGTCCGAGAGGTACAGCCGGCAGTCGGGGTTGCAGCCGTAGAAGGCGATCTGCTGGCCGTCGGGGGACCAGCTCGAGCCGTAGCTGCCGCCCTCGGGGTCGGCGACCGGCTGGACGTCCGTGCCGTCGGGCGCGACCGTGAAGAGGCCGTCGCTCTCGTCGCCGTTCGTGCCGGTGAACACGATCCGCGTGCCGTCGGGCGACCAGTCGGGCCCGTACGCGTCGGTGAACCCGTCGGGCGTGATCGTGTCCTGGTCGCTGCCGTCGGCGTCCATGACGTGCAGGTCGTAGTCCGTGTTGTCGGAGTAGACGATCCGGGTGCCGTCGGGCGAGAAGGTCGGGCGGCGCTCGTTGAGCCCCGACGTGTCGGTGAGCTGCTCGGCGTCGCTGCCGTCGGCGTCCATGATCCAGATGTCGTTGTCCTGCGAGTAGACGATCTTCGTGCCGTCGGGCGACCACGAGGGGCCCTGGGCGCTGACCAGCGACGTGAGCGTGTCGACGTCGGAGCCGTCGGGCTCGACCGTCTCGATCACGCTGCCGGAGGTCGTGTTCGTGAAGGCGAGCCGTCCGTTGTCGCCTGGGAAGGTCGCGAAGGCGGGCGCCGCGAGGAGCAGCACGAGCGCCGCGGTGAGCGCGGTCGCGACGAGGTTCCGGGATGGGTTCATGTCGGCTCGCAACTCCACCCGCGCGCAAAGGATGCGCCGACGCACCAAATATGTGTCAGCGCGCTTACGCGGCTTCGCGCCCGGCGAAGTACGCGCCCGAGCCGAGCGCGCGGTCGAAGCCCGACCACGCCGCGCCGTCGGGCAGGTCGCGCTCCAGCCGGTCGAAGGACCCCAGCCGGCCGCCGAGGTTGTCGACGAAGTGCACGAGCGTCGCCTCGCGCGTGCAGGGCCGCACCGGCGAGCCGTGCTCGAGCGACCCGTGGTGGCTGAGGATGATGTGGAGGACCGCCTGCGCGAGGTCGGGCGGGAAGCCGGCCATCGCCTCGATCTCACGCCGGACCGCGAAGTAGCCCAGCGCGATCTCGCCCTGCAGGCGCCCGGCGGTCGTCAGCTCGCGGTCGTGCGGCTCGGCCGTGTACGCCTCGAGCTTGCCGATGTCGTGCAGCAGCGCGCCCGTCACCGCCACGTCGCGGTCGATGCCGCCGAAGGTGGCGCTCAGCGCGCCGACCCCCTGCGCCACGGTCAGGCAGTGCTCGAGCAGGCCGTGCGCGTAGGCGTGGTGGAAGTGCTTGGCCGCGGGGGCGACGCGGAACCGCTGCCACGCCGGCGCGGCCTCCCCGAAGAACCGGCCGAGCAGCGCGGCGAGGTGCGGCTCGCGCACGGTCGCGACCAGCTCCCGCAGGTCTGCCTCCAGCCGCTCCACCTCCTGCCCGTCCCCCGACACGGCGCGCAAGATATGCCTGCATTCGGACGGGTTCAGCCGCCGTAGAAGCGGATGGCGTCGTCCGCCAGCGCGCGCGTCGATCGTTCGTTGCCGATCGAGTTGACGAAGACGGCGAAGCCCGGGATGAGCTTCCCGCCGAGGCGCCGCGCGCCGTGGCGGGCGGCCGCGCGCATGAGCCGCGCGGTGACCTTCTCGTCGGTCTCCTTGTCCAGCTTGCTCTTCGCGATCGTGAGCGCGGCGGGGCCTCCCGTGCGATCGAGCGCGGCGCGCGCCTGCTCGGGATCGGGGTACAGGTCCCACAGGACCATGAGCTCGGCGGGGCGCATCGGGTCGCGCGGGTCGAAGCCGAAGGCGGCGGCCACGAAGAACACCATGTGCGACTGGATCCACAGCAGCAGGGCCAGGTCGGGGACGACGGTGTAGAAGCCGCCGACGCCGGTCGCCGCGCCGCTGAAGCGGGCGTAGCGGGCGTGCTTGCGCTTGGCCTCGCGCGCCAGGTCGTGGGGGTCGCCGCCGGCGTGCCCGGCGACCCAGGCGGCCGCCGCCGCCCCATGCCGGTCGGCCGCGGCGAGCGCGAGCAGCTCCGGCGCGTGCACGGGGTCGGCCCGCAGCGACGCGAGCAGGCCGTCGGGAAGGTGGGGGCGGGGCTCGTCGGTCTCCACGGATCGGGATGATGCCCGCCGATGCGTCAAAACAAGTGGATGACCCTCGTGGCGGTCTGCATCGCCACGTTCATGCTGCTCCTCGACATCACGATCGTGAACGTCGCCCTGCCGGAGATCAGCGAGGACCTCGGCGCCAGCTTCTCCGACCTCCAGTGGGTGGTCGACGCCTATGCCCTGGGGCTGGCCGCGTTCCTGCTGCTGACCGGCTCGCTGGCCGACCGCGTCGGGCGCCGCCTGGTCTTCATCGCGGGCCTCGTCCTCTTCGTGATCGCCTCGATCCTCTGCGGCTTCGCCGGCTCTCCGGACTTCCTCAACGTCTCGCGCGCGCTCCAGGGCATCGGCGGCGCGGCCATGTTCGCGACGTCGCTCGCGCTCATCGCCCAGGCCTTCCAGGGCGCCGACCGCGCGACGGCGTTCGGCGCCTGGGGCGCGACGATCGGCGCCGCGGTGGCGATCGGGCCGCTCGTCGGCGGCGTCTGCACCGAGCACCTCGGGTGGGAGTCGATCTTCTTCCTCAACATCCCGATCGGGATCGCGGCCGTGTTCATCACGCAGCGGTTCGTGGCCGAATCGAAGGACCCGAGGGGCCGCAGCATCGACTGGCTCGGCGCCGCGCTGTTCAGCGGCGGGCTGTTCGCGCTCGTCTTCGCGCTCGTGCGCGGCAACGCCGAGGGCTGGGGCGACCCGCTCATCGTCGGCTGCCTGCTCGAGGCCGTCGCGCTCCTGCTCGCGTTCGTCGCGGTCGAGTCGCGCGTCCAGGACCCGACGTTCGACCTCGGGTTGCTGCGCAACCGCAGCTTCAACGGCGTGTCGATCGCCGCCTTCGGCCTCTCGGCGGCGATGTTCTCGATGTTCCTCTACCTCACGCTCCTCATCCAGAACCAGCTCGAGTACGGCCCGCTCGAGGCCGGCCTGCGGTTCCTGCCGATGACGCTCGTCAGCTTCGTCGCCGCGCCGGTGGCCGCGCGGCTGCAGGAGGGCCGGCCGGCGCGCTGGTTCTTCGGCGGCGGCCTGCTGCTCGTCGGGATCGGGCTCCTGCTCATGCGCTCCATCTCGCCGGGGGACGACTGGGAGGCGCTGCTGCCCGGCCTGCTCGTCGCCGGCCTCGGCGTCGGCGTCGTCAACCCGATCATCGCCTCGGTCGCCGTCGGCGTCGTCGAGCCGCGCGAGGCCGGGATGGCCAGCGGCATCAACAGCACGTTCCGCCAGGTGGGCATCGCCACCGGCATCGCGGCCCTCGGCGCGGTCTTCCAGGGGCGGATCGAGTCGCGCACGCCGGGCGACACGCCGGGCGACGTCCTGTCGAACGTCCCGCTCAGCCGCCTGCCCGAGAGCGTCCGCGACGCCGCGCACGCCGGCTTCGTCGGCGCGCTCGACGACATCCTGCTGATCGCCGCGCTGGTCGCGTTCGCGGCGGCCGCCGGCGCGGTCGCGCTCGTCAGGGCGTGACGCGCGAGCCGCTCATCGAGCACCGGCTCGAGCTCGGCGGCTTCGACACGCGGGCGCTCGAGCTGGAGGGCTCCGGGCCGCCGGTCGTCCTCATCCACGGCTACGCGGACTCGGCCGACACGTGGCGGCGCGTGCTCGACCGCTTCGCGCGCGTCGGGCGCCGCGCGCTCGCCGTCGACCTGCCCGGCTTCGGCGCCGCCGAGCCGCTGCGCGACGGGCCGGTGCTGCCGCAGCTCGACGCGGTCGCGGCGGGCGCGGTCGAGTACGCCCGCGAGGAGGGCGGCGAGGACGTCGTGCTGGGCGGCAACTCGCTCGGCGGCGCACTGTCGCTGCGCGCGGCCGAGCGCGACGACCTGCCGATCCGCGCGATCGTGCCCATCGCGCCCGCGGGGCTCGACATGCCGCGCTGGTTCGAGCTGATCGAGCGCGACCCGATCGTGCGCTGGGTGCTCGCCGCGCCGGTCCCGCTGCCCGAGCAGGTGCTGCGCACCGCCGTCGGCGAGGCGTACCGCCAGCTCGCCTTCGCCAACCCGCGCAAGGCCGAGCGCGAGGTGGTCCGCGCGTTCACCGACCACCACCGCGACCGGGCGAGCGTGCACCGCATCCTCGGCAACGGGCGGCGCCTGCTGCCGGAGCTGGAGGCGCCGTTCCGCCTGGAGCGGATCCGCTGCCCCGTGCTGCTCGTCTGGGGCGACCGCGACCGCATGGTCAGCCACAGCGGCGCGCGGGTCGTCACGCAGGCGCTTCCGGACACGGAGTACGAGGTGCTGGAGGGCGTGGGGCACTGCGCGCAGGTCGAGGCGGCGGAGAGGGTCGCCGAGTTGCTGCTTCGCGCGGCCTGACGCATCATCAGCCCCCGCGATGTCGACCCTCGGCGACCGTCTCTCCTCCCGCGACCGTGAGCAGTTCGTCGGCCGCGAGGCCGAGCTCGCGTTCTTCGACTCGCTGCTGGCCGAGGCCGATCCGCCGGCCAACGTCGTGCTCGTGCACGGGCCGGGCGGGATCGGGAAGAGCACGCTGCTGCGCGAGGTCGCCCGGCGCGGGGCGGCGAGCGGGCGCGGGCCGTTCCTGATCGAGGGGCGCGAGATCGAGCCGGACCCCGACCAGCTCGAGGAGGTCCTGCGCGGCGTCGCCGACGAGCCGCGGCCGCTCGTCCTCTTCGACACCTACGAGCGGATGAGCGCGCTCGACGGGTGGCTGCGCCAGACCTTCCTGCCGTCGCTGCCCGCCGGGGCGCTGGTCGTGCTGGCCGGCCGGCGCAGGCCGGAGGCCGACTGGTTCCAGGGCGGGTGGGAGCGCGTGACCGTCGAGCTCGAGCTCGCGCCGATGGAGGCCGACGACGCCCGCGCGCTCGCCCGCGCGCACGGCGTCGACGACGAGGCCGCGGTGGGCAGCCTGCTCACGTGGGCGCAGGGCTCGCCGCTCGCGCTGTCGCTCGGCGCCGACGCCGCGCGCACCGGCGGCTGGCGGCCCGAGTACGTCGACGAGCGTCCCGACCTCGTCCGCGCGATCCTGCGCCGGCTGACCGACACCGAGCTCGACGGCGGCGAGCCGGAGGCGCTCGCCGTGGCGGGGATCGCGCGCGTCGTCACGCCGCGGCTGCTCGCCGACGTCCTCCCCGGGATCGACGCGCGCGCCGCCGACCGCTGGCTGCGCTCGCTGAGCTTCGCCGAGCCGGTGGCGGGCGGGATCGCGCTGCACGAGCTCGTCCGCAAGGCGGTGCGCGCCGACCTGGCCAAGCGCCGCCCCGAGCACGAGCGCGACCTGCGCCGGCGGATCGTCGACCACCTCCACTCGCGCGCCGCCTCCGGCGAGTTGCGGCTGATGACCGACCTCGCCGACCTCGTCCAGAACCCGGCGCTGCGCTGGGGGCTCGGCGCCGAGGGCACGATCGGCCTGCGCGTCGACGCGCTGCGGCCCGCCGACCTCGAGGACCTGCGCGAGCGGCTGCACCGCCGCCACGGCGGCGGGCCGGGCTTCGACGACTGGTGGCTGGTGACGGGCGCGCTGCTCGAGCACGCGCCGCAGCGCGCGCTGCTCGTCCGCGACGCGGCGGAGACGCTCCGCGGCTACTCGTACGCCGTGACGCCGGCGAACGCGCCGCCCGCCGCGCTCGAGGATCCGATCCTCGCCCCGTGGCTCGAGCACGCGCGCGAGCACGCGCCCGACGGCCAGGCGATCGTCTGGCGCGACGCCATCGACATCACCGCGTCGCGCGAGGGCGACGTCAGCTCGCCCGTGCTCGCCCTGGCCAACCTCGCCACCGTCCTCCGGTCGGGCCTGCGCAACCCGCGCTGGTCGTACCTCCCGATCGACCCGCAGAACGCGGCGGCGGTCGAGTTCGCCACGCGGGCGAAGGCGCGCCACCTGCCGGAGATCGACTTCGTCGGCGCGCACGGCACGATGGAGTGCTGGCTACTCGACCACGGCCCGGGCGGGATGATCGGCGGGATCGTCCGCTCGGTCTACGCCGAGCTCGGGCTGCCCGCGCCGGACGCGGCCCCGGCCGTGGACGCCGACGCCGTGCGCGCCGCGCTGAAGGTCCTCGACCGGCCGACCGAGCTGGCCGGCTCGCCGCTCGCCACGGGCGACACGCCGGAGGAGCGCGCGGCCTCGGTCCGCGCGAAGCTCGAGGAGGCCGCCGCGGCGGCGTTCGGCGACAGCGTCGAGGAGCGGCTGCTCGCCGACGTCCTGCGCCGCGGCTACCTCGACCCGACCGGCAGCCACGAGTCGGCGGCGCACGAGCTCCATCTCTCGCGGGCGACCTACTTCCGCAAGCTGAAGACCGCCGCCGACCGCGTGGCGGAGTGGGTGGTGAGCCACGGCGGCTGAGCCGCCGCGGCTCGCGGTCGCTACCGCACCCGCAGCTTCTTCGCCGCCGACGCCGGCGTGACGCCGTCGCCCGTCGCGGCCGCCTTCAGCGCCACCCGCTTGGCGCCGCGGGGAAGGCGGAGCGCGATCGTGGTCGTCCGGCCCGCGGCCAGCGTGCGCGTCGCGCGCACGACCTTCCGCCTGCCGCCGACCTTGACCACGGCGGTCAGCTCGACGGTGCACGCGGCGTCGCAGGTGACGCCGGCGCGCAGCTTGCCGCGGCGCAGCCGCCGGGCCGCCTTCAGCCGCAGGCCCAGCGCGCGAGGGGTCGCGGCGGGGGCGGCGGGGGCGGC
>DASVRH010000180.1:0-4023 GCA_036388715.1 Solirubrobacteraceae bacterium
GGGCACGCCGTGAACGATGTTCGCCGTCCTCGCCGCGGCCGCCCTCGCGCTCGCCCCTCCCACCGGCGAGGAGCTGCGGCCACACTTCGACTCGCCGCTGGCCGTCGCGGGCGACGCGCGGCTGTGGTCCGGCGCGCGACCGGGCGAGGACGACTTCCGCCTCGTCCTCGAGCGCGGCGCGGAGCGGCGGATCGTCGCGAACCCCGTCTCGCCGTCGGGCATGCCGTCCGCCGACCTCGGCACCGGAGCCGACGGCGGCCTCGTCGTCGTCTTCACGACCTGCCCGCGGCGGCGCGACTGCGACATCCACGCGGTCGACGGCGACGACCCGGCGGCGAAGCCGAAGCCCGTCCGGGGCGCGGCGCGCCGCGACGTCCTCGAGCAGGCGCCCACCATCGACGACGGGCGGCTCGCGTGGGCGGCCGACGGCAAGGTCCTCTTGCGCGAGGACGGCCGCACGCGCCGGGTCCGGCGCGCGCTCGCCCCGCGCGGGCAGGAGGTCGAGCAGCTCGAGCTCTCCGGCCGCCACCTCGCCGCGCTCTCGAGCTACATCGACGACAGCACCGGCGACTTCGGCGCCTGGATCCTCCGCATCGACGGGCGCACGCTCTTCCGCGGCGGCGGCGGGCTG
Source organism: Solirubrobacteraceae bacterium (assembly GCA_036388715.1). Taxonomy (GTDB): domain Bacteria; phylum Actinomycetota; class Thermoleophilia; order Solirubrobacterales; family Solirubrobacteraceae; genus CADCVT01. The sequence continues at coordinate 632 of DASVRH010000180.1, forward strand.
AGCGGCAAGCACCCGACGGGGCTGTCGTTCGCCTCGGGCAGGCTCGGCTACCACGTCAGCTGCCCGGGCGAGCCCTCGGTGTGCGCGCGGGACGGAGGAGCGTTCCGCTACGAGCCGCGGCGCCGCCGGCTGGAGCGCGCGCCGCACGCCGTCACCGGCGACCCCGAGGGCTTCCAGCTGCTGCCCGGCGACCGCGCGCTCATCGTCCGAAGCGATGCGATCGAGGAGGTCGAGCTGCCCTTCGCCGCTGCACCCTGATTCCGGCGCATCGAAGCTCTGGACGCATGTCCTATGTCCCCGCGACCCCGCGATGACAGACGATCACCCGCATGCGACTCCGCCTCCTCCTCGCCGCGTTCGCGGCCTTCTTCGTCGTCGCGGCCCCCGCGACGGCCGCCGACCCGATCCCCGGCGCCCTCTACGAGGGCACGACCGAGGACGGCAACCCGTTCTCGTTCCGCGTCGCTCCTGACGGGTCCGCGGTCACGGACGTCCTCGCGACGATCTCGGTCACGTGCGTCGGGCCGGAGGGCGGCGTCGTGATCTCCGCGCTCGCGTCGAAGCTGCCGATCCCCGTCAGCGGCGGGACGATCGCCGGCAAGGACGAGGAGGCGTGGCCGTGGCTCGAGATGGCCGGCACGTTCACCTCGCCGAGCGAGGCGGAGGGGACGATGCACGCCGCCTTCACGAAGTTCACGATCGGCGAGGGCGTGACGTCGTGCATGCGCGACTTCAAGTGGACGGCGAAGACCGCCGCGCCCGCGCCCGACAACGGCGGCGGCGACGTCGGCTCCGGCCCGACGCCGGCCCCGGTCATCGCGCCGCCGGAGCAGACCGGCCCGACGCTCAAGCCGGCCGTGACGAAGCGGGCCAAGGCCATCAAGCGCTGCAAGAAGATCAAGAGCGCGAAGCGGCGCTCGAAGTGCCTGCGCCGCGCGCGCAGGATCCGCAACTAGAGGTCTTCCGGGGGCGGAAGGACGGGGGGCGCGCGCGTGCGAGGGCGGCGCCCCGTCGGGGCCGAGGGGCTGGCCCCGGCCCGAGGGGCGCGGCTAGCGCGGGCGGCGGATCCGCTTCGCGCAGCCGCGCACCTCGAGCCGCACGCGCTTGCCGCGCACGGCGGTCCGCAGCACGCCGCCGCGGTACGACCACGCCCCGCGCAGCATCTTCTTGCGCCGGCGATGGTCGCGGCCGGCGAACACCGCGCACGGTCGGAACGGGCGGCGCAGCGTCCCTAGCGCGGCCTGCACCGCGTACGTCCGCGAGCGCGCGCCCTCGACCCGCATCACCCACACGCGGCGGCGCTTCTCGCTCGACACCACGCGCTCGGCCCCGAAGGGCTGCGCCGACGTCCACCCGCGCGGGAAGACGAGGAGGTCGAGCCGCGTCCGCCGGTCCTCGAGCGACACGGCGCCGGGTGCGCGGTACGGCGAGAGCGTGTCGACGTCGGCCGGCAGCAGCGGCAGCACCGCGCCCGCGCGGACGAGCAGCGGCAGCTCCTCGATCGGCGCCGAGACGGTGAAGTCGCCGCCGCCCTCGACCAGCGCCGCTCCATGGAGATCGATTCCGCCGTCGCGCTCGCGCACGCGCGCCGAGCGCCACAGGTCGACCCAGTCACCGTCGGGCAGGGCGACCGACCGCGACGTCGCGCCCGGCTCGATCACCGGCGCGGCCAGGAGGTCGGGCCCGAACATGAACGCGTCCTCGACGCCGGCGACGTGCGCCTGCCCCGGGAACGCGAGCGCGAACGAGCGCATCATCGGCATCCCCGTCCGCTGGTACTCGGCGTCCGCCGCCTGCGTGTAGGGCAACAGCTGCGTGCGCAGCTTCGCGTAGCGCCGCCAGATCGGCAGGACGTCCTCGTCCTCGACCTGCGGGCGCGGCTTGTCGGGCAGCGCGATGCCCTTCGACTTCGCGCGCATCACGCCCGACACCGCGCCGAACTGGATCCAGCGCTTGAACAGCTCCGGCGTCAATCTGCGCGCGCCCAGCGAGAAGAAGCCGCCGATGTCCGACCCCCACGTGCTGATCCCGCTCAGCCCCATCGTCAGCCCGTTCTTGACGGCGGAGGCGAGGCCGTCGAAGCCCCAGTCCGTCGTCGGGTCGCCGCCCCAGACGATCCGGGCGTACGGCGCGGTGCCGGTGAAGCCCGAGCGGACGTAGTTGGCGATGGGCCGGCCGAGCGACGCGGTCTGCTCGGTGGCGGTCCGGTGGTAGAGCGTCGGGTAGAGGTTGTGCATGACCGGGCCGGGCGTCCCGTCCGACGAGCGGGCGTCGGAGGGCGTGTACTCGCCGAAGTCCTCCATCCACCCGTCGTAGCCGTCGTCGACGGCCTCGCGCAGCAGCCGGCCGAAGAAGTCGCGCCCGCCGGGGTTGGTGAAGTCGACCTGCGAGACCTCGAACTGGTCCGCGGTCGAGTACCGGTAGCGGTAGGGCTGGCCGGTCGCGTCGGTGTTGAACCACCCGGCGCCCGCGGCCTCGTCGTAGGCGGGGTGCGAGGTGCAGACCATCGGGTTGAAGTACGCGAGGACGGCGGTGCCCTGCGCGCGCAGCGCGGCCGCGTTGTCGCGGGCCTTCTGGCGGTCGGGCAGGTGGTCGGCGCACGGCAGGTAGTGCAGGAACGTCTCGGTCACGCTGACCGGGACGTCGGCGCGGCGCTGGGCCTCGAGCTGCTCGGGTGCGGGCGTGCCCGGGCTGGGCTGCCACCACGCGCCGAGCATCCACGGCGCCGCCACCGCGGGCTGGCGGCCGAGCCGCGCGGTGAAGCGCTCGAGCACGTCGGCGGGCTTCGGTCCCGCGAAGACGCGGAAGGCCAGCCGCGACGCGCTGACCTCGGCCGACCACACGTCGCCCCGCTCGGACGCGAGGTGGAAGAGGCTGTTCTCCGCGTTGTCGAGCAGCAGCCCGTAGCCCGCCGTCGAGAGGACCCACGGCAGCGGGAAGTACGTCGCGTCGTCGCGCGCGTGGTAGCCCTGCGGCGGGACGAACGCGCTGATGAACGGGCGCTCCTCCTGCTGGAACGGGCCCTCGCCGACGAACACCTCGACGTCGTTGCCGCGCTGGTCGACGGCGTTGGAGCGCTCCCCGAAGCCGAGGTACCGCTCGCCCGGGTGGCCCTCGAAGCCGATCTTGACGGCGCTCACGCCCACGCCCTCCACCGTCGCCTCGACCGCGACGACGCCGGCCGCGTCCGGCGCCGCGCGCAGCCGCATGACGCGGCCCGTCGGGTCGTTCGTCGCCAGCTCGGCCACGACGGCCGCGCCGTCGCGCCGGACGCTCAGCGCGCGCGTGGCGCTGAACCAGCCGACGGCGGTCCTGAACCCGAGCCGCTGGGCGCCCGCCTCGACGAGCAACCCGTCGCCGAAGCGCAGGGCCCCGCTGGTGGCGTCGACGTC
>DASVRH010000181.1:0-13369 GCA_036388715.1 Solirubrobacteraceae bacterium
CGGAGGGTCAGGGCCCGGACGGGCGGGCGAGCGACGCGGGCTACCCGTGGGCGTCGCTGCACGAGAACATCGCGCTGGGCCAGTCCACGGCGCGGCGCGCGATGACGGACTGGATGCGGAGCGTCGAGCACTGCCGCGCGGTCCTCGCGCCGGAGGTCGAGGACATGGGCGTCGGCGTCGCGGAGGGTCGGTGGACGCAGATGTTCGGGCTGCAGCAGGGGAGGGCGGCGCCGTCGTTCGACACCGCGCCCGCGGACGGCTGCCCGTACGAGCGCCTGTCGATCGCGCCGGGCCCCGCGGAGGTGGCGATCCTCGCGCTCGGCCGGACGGGGCGGCGCGTGACCGTGTTCGGGCGGATCGAGGGCGATGGGGCGGGACGACGCGTCGTCGTCGTCGCGCGCCGGCGGGGCCGAAGCGCGCGGCGCTCCGCCCGCACCCTGTCGCGCGGCGAGTTCCGCGTGACGCTTCGTGCGCCGCGCGGCCGCGGGCGGGTCGCGGTGACCGTCGTCGCCCCGGCCGTGCCCGACGTCTACGAGACCGGCCGCGACTCGCGCCGGATCTGATTCACCAGACCGTCCCGAACAACAGCTCGACGGCGAGCGTCTGGACCGCGAGCAGTCCGAGCACGAGCGGGACGCGCCGCGGCGGGAGCACCTGCGCCGCCGCGACGCACGCGAGCGGGACGTACATGAGCCAGATCCGCTCCGTCTCGGCCTTCGTGAAGCCGCCGACGGCGCTGATGACGATGACCCCGGCGAGCGCGAGCGCGACGGGATGGCGCTCGCCGGCGGCGCGCGCCGCGTACCACGCGATCGGCAGGCCGAGGAAGGCGAGGAACGCCGCGGGCGAGCCGAAGACCCAGAACTCGTACGGCCGCAGCCGCGCGACGGAGTTGCCGTAGACCTCCTCCGTCGCCTCGAGGACGCTCGGCAGCTCGAACCCGGTCAGCGCGAAGAGGGCGAGGTAGAAGGCGACGAGGACGACGGCGCAGGTGGCGGCGAGCCTGATCCCCTCCCTGCCCCAGCGCACGAGCGCCGCCCACGCGCCGATGGCCAGGAGCGCGTAGGAGAAGAAGCTCCCGACCGCGAGCGCCGCGGCGCCGGCGAAGGGACGCGACAGGAGCAGCGCCGCCGCCGCCACGCCCAGCGTCGCGAACAGCGCGTCCGCGGACGTCACGCCGTACAGCGTCGTCGCGGGCGCGAACGTCGCGAGCAGGCCCGCGACCCGCGCCCGCTCGTCGTCCATCACCCGGCGCGCGAGCAGGTACGTCAGCGGCACGGCGAGCACCCCGAACCCGACGACCAGCGCGGTCGCCGCGCCGGGCGTGTCGATCCCCAGCCAGTGGAGGGTGAGCAGCAGGCCGGGCGGGTGGCCGGCGGCGTGCGGCGGCAGCGCGGGGACGAGCTCGGCGAAGCGGTCGAGGAACCAGCCGGTCCCGTCGCGCAGCGCGGGCAGCGCCGGGAGGTACTCGTTCTTGGCCTCGAAGGACTCGTCGAAGACCTCGTCCCACGCCGCCGGCCCCCGGCTCGCGGCGCCGACGGCGAGGCGCGTGACCAGCGCCATCGCGAGCAGCGCGGCCGCGAAGCCCGCCGCCGGGAGGGCGCGCAGGCGCGGGGCGGCGAGCACCGATCCGGCGAGGAGCGCGGCCGCGAGCAGCGCCCACCCCGCGCTCGCCCGCACGTCGACGTCGAAGAGCAGCGGCGGCAGCGGCGTCCCGAGCCGCTCGCCGCGCGCGTCGAGCACGAGCCCGGCGACGAACGTGGCGGCGACGAACGCGAGCGTCAGCGGAGGGAGGGCCCGGCGCACGAGCGGGGAGTCTGACGGGCACACTGCGCGCCATGAGCCGCGCCGCGACGGTCCTCCTGCTGGCGGTCTTCCTCTGCGCGGGATGCGGGTCCGAGGACGACCTCCGCGAGTTCCCGCCCGCGGCCGAGCCCGCGCGCTCGCCGGCCACCACGACTCCGCCGGCGGGCACCGTCGTGCCGATCGGGAACAAGCCCGAGGGCGTGGTGGTCGACGCGCGGACCGGACGCGTCGCCGTCGCGCTGACCGACCCCGACGAGCTCGCGATCGCACGGCTCGACGGCGAGGTCGTCGAGCGCGTCGGGCTGCCGGGGGCGCCGCGGCACCTGCGCCTCGCCGGAGGGCGGGTCCTCGTCCCGGCCGAGAGCGGCGATCGCCTCGCCGAGGTCGCGCTGCCCGGCGCGACGGCGCAGACGACGCGCGTCGGCGACGGCCCGCACGACGCCGACGCCATCGACGGCCGCGTCTTCATCGCCGACGAGTTCGGCAGCACGATCTCGATCGTCGAGGAGCGCCGGTTCGTCCGCCGGGTCCGGACGCCGCTCCAGCCCGGCGGCATCGCCGCGGTGCCGGGCACGGACACCGTCGCCCTCGTCGCCGTCCGCGAGCGCGTCCTCGCCCTCTACGACCGCGAGGGCCGCGAGATCGACCGCAAGCCCGCCGGCGTGGGCCCGACGCACGTCGAGGCGGGTCCCGAAGGACGCGTCTACGTCGCCGACACGGCGGGCGACGCGATCCTGGTCTTCCGGACCCGGCCCGAGCTCGAGCTCGTGCGGCGCGTGGCGCTGCCCGGCGCGCCGTACGGCATGGCGATCGACCGCACGCGCCGCCGGCTGTGGGTGACGCTGACGGCGACGAACGAGGTCGTCTGGCTGCCGGCCCACGGCGCGCCGCGACCGATCGAGCGCTTCCCGACCGTCCGCCAGCCGAACTCCGTCGCCGTACACGAGCCGACGCAGACCGTCTACGTCGCGAGCCGCGCCGACGGCACCCTCCAGCGCTTCGAGCCCTAGGCGCGCAGCTCGGCGAACCACCGGCCGCCGCCGGGCCAGACGTTCCGCACGCGCAGCGGCGCCGCGACCGCCTCGAGCCCGTCGACCCCGACGCGCCCCCACGGGAACGGCGTCCCGAGGCGCCCGCCGCACTCCAGGCGCACGAGCTCGACGCGGGTCGCCGCGCCCGGTGGCTCGATCTCGACGAGCACGCGCCCGCCCGGCGACAGCACCGCCGCGACGCGGCGCAGCAGCGCGGCCGGGTCGCCGCCGATCCCGACGTTGCCGTCGAGCAGCAGCGCCGTGCGCCAGCGCCCCGCGCCCGGGAGGGCCGAGAACACCGACCCGACCATCGCCGGCGCGCCGCGCCGCCGGGCGACGCGCACGGCGCCCGACGAGACGTCGACGCCGAGCGCCAGGACGCCACGCTGGCGCAGCGCGAGCACGTGCCGCCCCGGCCCGCAGCCGACGTCGAGGACCGGCCCCAGCGCCCGCGCGAGCACATCCTCCTCCTCGGGCGAGGGCGAGCCGAGCCAGCGCCCGAGCGGGAGAGGGACCAGGCGGCCGTCGCCGAGGCGCGCGTGGACGGGGTCGCCCGCGGAGAGGAGCCCGTGCTCGTAGAGGTCGACCGACACCAAGACGAATACGGGCACGGATCGCTGGCGGATGTCATCCAGTCTGCGCGATGCTGCGCATACCCTTCGTGCGCCTCTTCCCAGAGCAGCCCCCGCCCGGTCCGTTCCGCGAGGAGTCGTGGCGCAGTCCCATCCGCGGCCCGTGGCTCGCCTCCATCCTCAGCTCGGCGCTGCTGCCGCTGGTCGCGATCACCGCGATCACCGGCTTCGCGTCCCACATCTCCTACGAGTCCGAGCTCGGCCGCAACGCGACCTTCGACCGCGACCCGGTGACGAAGCTCTTCGACCGGACCTTCGACTGGCCCGCCGCCGACTGGCTCTTCGCCGTCAACCAGGGCCTGCACGTCGTCTGCGGCCTGCTGCTCTTCCCGGTCCTGCTCGCGAAGCTGTGGACGGTCATCCCCAAGCTCTTCGAGTGGCCGCCGCTGCGCAGCGTCTCGCACGCGCTGGAGCGCGCCGGGCTCGCGCTGCTCGTCGGCGGCAGCCTCTTCGTGCTCGCCACCGGGATCATCAACCTGCAGTACTGGTATCCGTGGAACTTCGCGTTCGTGCCCGCGCACTACTACGGCGCGATCGTGTTCCTGGCCGGGCTGACGGCGCACGTCATCGGGAAGATCGGGACCGTCCGCGCGACGCTGCGCGAGGAGGGCGTGAAGGCGCCGCTGCGCGACAAGGAGGTCCCGGCCGGCGGCACGATCACGCGGCGCGGTGCGCTCGCCGTCGTCGGCGGCGGCTCGCTGCTGCTGGCCAGCCAGGGCCTCGGCCAGGCCGTCGGCGGCCCGCTGCGGAGCATCTCGCTGCTCGCCCCCCGCGGCGAGGGCACCGCGCCCGGCGGCGACGGCCCGAACGCCTTCCAGGTCAACAAGACCGCGAGCCGCGCGCGCATCACGCCGGAGATGGTCGGCCCCGACTACCGGCTCACGGTCGAGGTGAAGGGCGGGGCGCTCGAGGAGCTCTCGCGAGCCGACCTCCTCGCGCTCCCGCTCACCAGCGCGACGCTCCCGATCGCCTGCGTCGAGGGCTGGACCGCGACCCGCCGCTGGACGGGCATCCGGCTCAGCGAGCTGGCGCGGATGGTCGGCGTCGACGACGCGCGCGAGCTGTACGTCGAGTCGCTCCAGCCCGGCGGCGGTTTCCGCCAGGTCACGCTCAACCGCGCGCAGGCCAACGATCCGCGCACGCTGCTCGCCCTGAAGGTCGAGGACACCGACCTGTCGCTCGACCACGGCTTCCCCGCGCGGCTGATCGTCCCGGGCGCACCCGGCGTCCACAACACGAAGTGGGTCAAGCGCGTCGAGGTCCGGGCATGACGCGCCACGTCTTCACGCTGCTGATCGCCGGCCTGGTCGCGCTGCAGGTCGCCGATCTGAAGAACGCGTTCACGATCCTGCTCTGGTTCGTCGGCGCGATCGTCCTGCACGACCTCGTCCTCTATCCCGCGTACACCGCGCTCGACCGCGCCGTGCAGCGCACGCCGGTCAACGTCAACTACCTGCGCGTCCCGGCGCTGCTGAGCGGCCTGCTGTTCCTCGTCTGGTTCCCGCTCATCCTCGACAGGGCGCCCGGGCTGTACCGCAGCGTCACCGGCGTCGAGCCGCCCGACTACCTGGGCCGCTGGCTGGTCATCACCGCGGTGCTGTTCGCGGGGTCGGCGCTGGTCGCGCTGCTACGCGGCGCGACGAAGGCGCGTGCCGCACGCGCTCCCGCGGCCGAAGACCGCGTCTAGCACCGGCTCGGGGTCGCTCATCCGCAGCTCGGCGGCGACCTCGGCGCGCGAGAGCCCGGCGACGCCCAGCTCGAGCGCGAGCAGCAGCTCCGGCGCGGGCCGGTGCAACGGCGCGATCCGCTGCGGCGCGACCGAGCCCGCCTCGGCCTCGAGCGACTGGAGTCGCGCGGAGACCTCGCGCTCGACGGCGACGAGGATCGCGCGCGCCCGGGGCGTCAGGGCCTCCGCCACTAGACTCGCCCTCCCGTGAACCCGCTGTGGATCTGGGTCCAGGTGGCCATCGTCTTCTTCGTCCTCGTGGGCATGGTCATCGCTGTCGTCAAGCTCGCCTGACTCCCGATCATGCCACGCGGGCGGGACGATCCTCGTCAACGGGCGCGATCCCGCTGGGTTAGAGTCCCGCGACGGCTGGCGCGGCGTACACGAGAGGAGGGCGATGTTCGGTTCCATCGTTGTGGGAACGGATGGTTCGGAGACGGCGAACGAGGCGGTGAGGCAGGCCGTCGACCTGGCGAAGGCCGTCGGGGCGAAGGTGCAGCTCGTCAGCGCGTACGAGCCCGTCTCGAACCAGCGCATCCGCGAGGAGCGCCAGCAGGCGCCGGATGACGTGCAGTGGAGCATCAACCCGCGCGAGGACGTCGACGCGACGCTCAGCGACGCGATGGAGCTGGCCGAGGCCGCCGGGGTGACCGTCGAGAAGTTCGCCCGTCAGGGCGACCCGGCCGACGCGATCCTCGACGTCGCCGAGGAGACGAAGGCCGACCTGATCATCGTCGGCAACAAGGGCATGACCGGCGCGCGGCGCTTCCTGCTCGGCTCGGTGCCGAACAAGGTCTCGCACCACGCGCCCTGCAGCGTGCTGATCATCAGGACGACCTAGCGGCCGCGCAGCCGCACCGCGGCGGGGGACTTCTTGTCCGTCGCCGCGGCCGCGTCGATCAGCCCCGCGCCGTAGCGCGTGTCGACGCCGGCCGGCCCGAGGTCGCGCGCAGTGGCCTTCAGGTGCGCGATGAGCTTCTCGGGCGACGGGTCCGGGCCGAGGACGCGCGTCGCGAGCACGAGGGCGAGCGTCGCCGTCACGTGCGGGACGGCCATCGAGGTGCCCTCGTAGGACGTCGGCATCCCGAAGCGCTTCAGCGAGTCGCCCTCGAAGGTGAGCTGGACGATCGAGCGGCCGGGGCCGTCCTCGGGGCGGCAGCCGGCGTCGTCCTCGAACGCGTCGCCGCCGCCGCCGGGCGCGACCAGGTCGATCCCGCGGCCGAGGTTCGAGTACTCCGAGAGGCAGCCGTGCTCGGTCGTCGCGCCGACGGCGAGCACGTTCGTGGACCGGGCCGGGAAGGCGATGATCGTGTCGCCCGCGTTGCCGGTGGCGCCGACGACCAGCACGCCGCGCCGCCGCGCGAAGGCGAGCGCCTCGAGCAGCGAGGGGATCTCCTTCGCGCCGACGTCGGTGTCGAACTCGATCGAGAGGTTGATGAGCTGCGCGCCGCGCTTGACCGACCAGCGGATCGCCTCGGCGATCGTCGCCGCGTCGCCCTCGCCGTTGGCGTCGAGGACGCGGACGGGGAGGATCGACGCGCCGTAGGCCAGGCCGGTAAGCCCGAGCCTGTTGTTCGTCGACTCGGCGATCGTGCTCGTGACGTGCGTCCCGTGCCCGTTCTCGTCGTGGGGGTACGGGTCGTCGTCGATGAAGTCGTAGCCGTGCACGAAGCGCGTCCACGCGAGGTCGGGCGACTGGCGGAAGCGGCCGCGGTCGGCGTAGGCGGCGCCCGTGTCGAGGACGGCGATCGTCACGCCGCGGCCGCCCGGGGCGCCGGCGTCGATGGCGTGCTGCCACGCCACGGGGGCGTTGACGCCGAAGCCGGCAAGGAAGTTCCACTGCACGGCCTGCCAGCCGCGCCCGCGGCCGGGATCGTTGGGGACGAACGCCGTGGCGGCCGCGTGGGCGACTGGGTTGGGGGCCGCGTACTCGACGCTGTCGGCGCCGCGCAGGGCGTCCAGCGCCTTGTCCACGTCCTGGACGCGCTTGACCCGCGGCTCGGCGCCCTCGCGCTTGACGACCACCTGGCCTGGCACCATCTCGGCGGCGAGGCTCGGCGCGGCGGGCAGCAGCGCTGAGGCGAGAACGGCGAGTATGGGCAGGGAAAGACGGCGGCTCATGGCGGGCGTGTGGCTCTAACGCCCTTTGTCGGCCAAAGTTTCCCGCTCCATGACCGGCGTTTCCCCTCCACAGCGGTTCTTTCCCCGTGACGAGTGGTTCATGAGGCTCGCGCTGCGCGAGGCCGAGCGCGCGCTCGAGCACGAGGACGTGCCGATCGGGGCGGTCGTTGTGCACGACGGCGAGGTCGTGGGGGCGGGACGCAACGAGCGCGAGCTGCGCAAGGACCCGACCGCGCACGCCGAGATCCTCGCGCTGCGCGAGGCGGCGGCGCACCTCGGCTCGTGGCGCGTGCTCGAGAGCGTGATCTACGTGACGCTCGAGCCGTGCGCGATGTGCGCCGGCGCGATCGTCCTCGCGCGCGTGCCGCGGGTGGTCTACGGGACCGTCGACCCGAAGGCGGGCGCGGCCGGGAGCGTCCTCGACGTCCTCGCCGAGCCGCGGCTGAACCACCGGCCGGAGGTGGCCGGCGGCCTGCTCGCCGACGAGTGCGCCGAGCTCTTGCGCGCGTTCTTCCGGACGCGGCGCTAGCCGCGGCCGCGCAAGTTTCGCCGCCCCGGCGCGTTCCTCCGATCGATGCGCCGACTCCTCCTCGCCGTCCTGACGCTCGCCCTGCTCGCGCCCGTCGCGCCGGCGACCGCGGCCGACAACCCCTGGCTCGAGCGCCGCGTGCTCAACATCGCGCACCAGGGCGGCGAGATCGAGGCGCCGTCGAACACGCTCTACGCGCTGAAGACCGCGAAGGCCAAGGGCGCCGAGGTCCTCGAGATCGACGTCCACGCGACCGCCGACCGCGAGCTCGTCGTGCTGCACGACGCGACCGTCGACCGCACGACGAACGGCACCGGCCGCGTCGACCAGATGACGCTCGCGCAGATCAAGGCGCTCGACGCGGCGTACTGGTTCGTGCCTGGCTGCGGGACGTGTCACGGGCGCGCCGCGAGCGAGTACACGCTGCGCGGGCACGCGACCGGCGACGGCAAGCTGACCAAGAGCCTGCGCAAGGCCGGCTTCACCGCGAACGACTTCCGCATCCCGACGCTGCGCGAGGTCCTGGAGCAGTTCCCCGACGACCTGATCAACATCGAGATCAAGGAGAGCGCGCCGCAGACGGTGCCGTACGAGGGCGAGCTCGCCGCGCTGCTCGCCGAGTACGGGCGGACCGACGACACGATCGTCGTCTCCTTCACCGACAACGCGACGGAGGCGTTCAAGGTCTTCGCGCCCGACGTCGACACCGCCGTCGGCACGGCGCAGGCGGGCGCGTTCTGGGCGAGCGCGCAGGGGCCGCTGCCCGGCGCGCCGAACCCGCGCCACCAGGCGCTCCAGGTGCCCGTCGAGCTCGAGGGGCTGACGGTCGTGACTCCGGAGTTCGTGCAGCGCGCGCACGCGAACGGCCTCGCCGTCCACGTCTGGACGATCAACGACCGGCCGACGATGGAGTGGCTCGTCGACATCGGCGTCGACGGGATCATGTCCGATCGCCCGACCCTGCTCGAGCAGATCCTCGCCGAGCGCGGCGTCCGCTACGGCTGACGCCGGCGCGCGCCGCTAACCTTCCCGCTCCCGCGATTCGCCGGGCCCTTGGAGGGGTGCGAGAGTGGTTGAATCGGGCGGTCTCGAAAACCGTTGTGCCGGTAACCCCGGTACCGTGGGTTCGAATCCCACCCCCTCCGCTCAGCACAGTGATTTCCAGCAGCCATCGGGATTTCGACTTGCTGCTGGCCTGTGCTCGCGGGTGGTCGCTGAGCCGCTGGAAGCCGCTCAAGGTTCGGATCGCGGTCCGGCCGCGGGGTGGGGAGTCGGACGTTCCGCGCGACGTAGTGGCATGGCCGCCACGCGCCGCGTGATCGAGGGCCGGAGCGAACAGCCTGCCGGCGCCGCGTTCGGTCGGCTCGCGCTCTCGAAGTGCGAGGCGGCGGACGCCCTCGGCGTCAGCGTCGACTTCCTCGAGGAGCACGCGATGCCCGAGCTGCGCATCGTCCGCCGCGTCGAACTGTCTTCCGGCTAGCAGTCGGCGGCGTCCGTACCGAGGCGTGAGCACCCGGCGGGGCACTTTATGGTTGCGCCATGCTCAGCACCACCCGGCGGCTGGCCCCGCGTAGCGTCGAGAGCAGGAGCTCGCTCGGCGACGCTAGCCACGACTATGCGAGCTTGAAAGCTCGTCCGTCTTCACCTTGGCTGCTCCGGCGCTCCACAGCCCACCGACGCCACGGATAGTGGCCGGGGGTGTGCGGGCACATGCGGACGCGGAATCGCATCTCCTCGAGTCGTCGCTCAGCTTCTCAGCTCCATCAACTTCCTCGCGACGACGGCCGTCCAGAACACGAACTTCTCAACCGCAACCAAGGCACGCTCAAGCGACGGCTCGGATTCGGGAAGGTGCGGCCATGCATCCCACGCCTCATCGGCGTGGTCTTCGTCTTCTACTGTCCACTCGAGAAGTAGCGCTTTGACCGCTTTGAGGTCGGCGGCGAGATCTCGCTTGATGTGAACGGAGTCCCAGATCACGGTGCTAAGCGTGACGTCGGCGCGAGCAGCGAGCAACCGGCACAGTCGCCACAGGACCTACGACATCGATGCGACCAGCGAAGAGGCAAGCACGGGCTCTCGCCTTGACTCACTTCGGGCGGGACGAGTTCGACGAGGGCCGTACCTTCCCGCCCTCTGGCGTTCGCGTCGACTAGCGCGCTGGCGGGAAGGCGGATCCGCGAACGTCGGTAGCCGAGATCTGGAATCTGGCTGGGGCGCTTGGTCTCGCCGGCTACAACCGACAGGCCGTTGTCCCTGGCGCCTCTCGCGCGAAGCAGCAGCGAACGACTGACCGGCGCGCGCTCCTGCTTCTCGTCCAAAACGGTAGCCGGACCGCTGCCACCCACGCGGGCAGCCCGCAGTCAGGGACCGATCGCCTCGACGAAGTCGTGTGGCAATCACGGCTCTGGACGCTGACGTGGTTCGGTCCACCTCCCAACGCGGCGAGCCAGCCGGCTGTTGTCCGCGCTGCTGATGACCTAGCTGACGACGGCACGCGCGGTCGGCTGGCCGGCCCGGGTGACTCTTCGAACCCCTGGTCGGCCAGCTCTCCACATGCCGTAGCTACTGCGCCGGGACGCCGCCCGGTACGACGGCCGTGCGCGTCCCGCCGGGCGTATCGAAGCGCACTCCTCCGAACGCTCCGTTGCGCTGCGCGATGAAAGCGCCACGGACCGGCTGGTTCGACTTCCCTTGCGAGCCATCCTTCGCGACGAGCCGAACGTTCGTCGCCTCGTCCGGAACCAGTCCGACAACTTCGTCGCCGTCGCCGAGCCACAGGAAGCCGTCGCGGAAGCCGTCGTTCGTGTTGCACGTGAGCGCGGCGGTCCCGCTGACCGCGTCGATGACGCACAGGTGACTGGAGCCGACGCGGACCGCGTAGATCTGGTGCGGGCCGAGGTGCGCGACGAGCCGACTTTCCCCAACTGGGGCGCCGAGGTCGGCGCTGACGTGGTCGAGTCCCCTGGAGACGCTGCTCGGGTACTGGTCGTCGTCGGTCGGCAGGCGATCGAACTCGCGAAGAGGCGACTTCTCGGTCGCTCCGTCAGCTGAGGGGCGATCGCTGGGGGCGGCCGCGGCGAACGCCGCAACCGCGATAGCTGCGAGGGCTGACGCCAGGACAGCCGAGAGGACGGTGTATCGGATACGCATTAGATCGTCCCCCTAGTACGCGGCGTCGCCGTGCAGGTAGTTGCTGTAGCCGAAGTTCGTGTGGAACACGTACGGTCGGAGCAGTTCCGTATTGCCCGGGTAGGCCTGGTAGATGTAATTGCACCCGCCCTTCTGGTACTTCGGATAGCTGGCCGTGCTGTCCGTGTAGGCGACGTAGGACTCTTCATAGACGTAGACGTCGCACCCCGAGTAGTGCGGAGATGTTCCCCATTGCCCGTAGTTGTCGCTCAGCGTATGTCGGGGATGGGAAGAACCGTGCGTCGACGGGCAGTCGCCGGCGGCGGGCCAGTTCGTGTTGCAGTAGCTCATCGTGTATGCCGACGCGGACCCCGCGAACACCAGGCCCGCGGATGACGCGGCGAGGGCGCACAGCAGAGCCAGCCAGTTTCGGCTGGAAGGAACAGGTCGCATGGCGAAGATGCCTCCTTGCTTGAGGGCCGATGACCCGCGGGGTGCTCAGCCTTCTACTCGACGTTCGTTAAGTCAAGTGGGAATTATCAGTGCTCTACGCAATTTGGTTGAGCAAATCTGGAGCACTGCGAGTTCAGCGCTGTTGACAGGGCACCGATGCGGAAGCAACGGAGGTCGCGCAGGCGCGACCGTCGTCGTACTCGATGAGGACACTGGCACCGCGCAAACCTTCCGCACGTGGCCCCGGCAGGACGAACAGGTAGCCGCCGTTGAGGTTTCCATCGACCTCGGTCGTGAAGTCCTCGCCGTCGACGGTCAGCGTTACGCGGTGCGCGCGGCTGCCGGCGAAGCCAACGACCAGCGCACGGAGCGACTGCACGTCGCAGACGGGGACATCACGGAGCCTTCGGCGCGTCTCCTCGGAGACGGTCGGCCCGTCGAGGTCGACCCGCTCCCGGCATCCTCCGATCGGCGGCCCCGGCCGCCCCGTGTAACCGCTCGCGGGCACGTCCGCGATCAGCTCCGCCCCACCGAGAGCGCCGTCATCTGTCGGCGACGTGCACACCAGGGCCATGCTTGATCGGGCAGGAAGTGCATGAAAGGCGCCGTCATCCTCGAAGACCCCGTCGCGGCCAATCACGCCCAGTCTTCCGCCTTGCACGCGTCCCACGGCGTAGCAGCGACCCCTCGGATCAGCGGCGTCAAAGGTGACGGCACCCCAGGCCGGGCCGCCGTCCGGGTCGTCCGCGGTAACGGCGACACGTCCCTCGCGGCCATCGCTGGGCGCAGGCGGCCTGGAGTCTGAAGCGGGCGGCGCGGGTGCACCTTCGGGGAGCAGCGCGACGACTGCAGCACTCGCGGTAGCGCACGTTGCGAGCAGAGCGGCGAGAGCGAGAGCCGTTCGGCCGCCCGCGACCCGATGATGGACGGGCGAGTGCCGCTTCTCAGTCGATGTTGCGAGCTCGTCGGCCGCTTGCCGCAAGAGCCGCTCGAGCTCTGGGACTCTGCTCATGGTGTTCCTTTCAACTCCGTCCGCAAGCGCCGGAGGCCGCGGCTCACGCGTTGACGAACGAGGCTCTCGGAACACTCGAGCGCCGCTGCCAAGGCCGGGTAGCTGTGCTCCTGCACGATGCGCCCGAGGATCGCGTCCCGAAAGGGCTGCTCCAGCTGCGCGAGTGCCTGTGTGGCGCGCCGGTCGTTCAGTTCTTCGACGCGGGCGAGACTCGTGTCGTCGACTACGAGCGGCTCAAGTTGGAGCCGTCGCCGCGTGCGGTCCTCGACTCGACCAGCACGCCGACTCTCCTGCAAAACGTTCGTCGCGATCCCGAAGAGCCAGCCTGCAGCTCTTCCTTTGTCAGGGTCGAAGCGCTCGCGGCCTTCAAGGGCACGGACGAACGTTTCGGCCGCTAGATCGACGGATTCCTCGGGCGAACTGGTCCGCGCGCGAAAGAACGCGAGCACGCTGTCTTCGAAGTGGCGATAGAACGCGGCGAAAGCCTGTCCATCTCGCTGCAGGAGGTACTCCGGATCGGCTCGCATCGCCACCACTAAGACATCATTGTCCCTCGGAACCGAGTTGTGACAGAGAAGCGCGATCCTGACTCGCAACCCGCGAACGGCCCGCGCTCTCGTCGAGGATCTAGGGAGATAGACGAAGGCAAGGTCTCAGGCGACGCGCGCGAGCCGGAGCGTTCCGCACGCCGGGGGTTGCTCGGGGCTGAACACGGGGCGCACGGCAGGAAGCGCGCCGGTCTCGAAGACCGTTGTGCCGGTAACCCCGGTACCGTGGGTTCGAATCCCACCCCCTCCGCTCGGGCCGCCGTGACAGGCATGCCCCGACCGAGAGGGGGCGCTCAGGTCGCGGGGCGCATCCCGTCGCACCCGACGCCCTGGAGCCCGAGGTCGCCGCGGACGCCGCTCGTGGCCGCGTACCCGTTGC